>CALQJP020000156.1 GCA_943330925.2 Chryseobacterium gleum | reverse complement strand
GGTTTTGACTGCCCGAGCGAAACAATGGCTCTTGCTTTTTCTGGTAATTGGTATGCTCCGGTTTCTAAAGAGCAATCTGCATTTAGGACAAACCACCATTCTATTGCTTGCGCTTGCGTTGGAGGCCCTTCATCAAGAGAGCAAAGGTCGTTCTTGGTTGGCCGGAACGTGGCTTGCGGTGGCCATCAACATCAAGTTGCTGCCCGCTGTATTCATTCCATACTGGCTGTATCGTTTTCGGTTGCAGGCCGCATTCGTTGCAGTCATCATGTGCCTCGGTTTATGGTTTTTGCCGTCGTTGTGGTTGGGGCAGGAGCGAAATGGAATGTTGCTGCTGTCGTACATGGATTTGATTGACCCGCGACAAGCAAAGCACGTGCTGGATGTCGAAGAAACCAGTTTTCATGGCCTTTCTACTTTGCTATCGACATTGCTTTCTGCGGAGGCACGCGAGCACAACGGATTGGATTATACGCGGCACATTGCCAACGTGAGCATGGAAACACTCGCTCTTATAATCACACTTGTTCGCTTGTTTTTCGTGGTGTTTACTCTGTGGTTTTTGCGCACTCTGCCATTTAAAGCGGCGCCGGGGCCGTATCATCAATTTCGAGAGATTAGTTATCTCTTGCTGGTTGTCCCATTGATTGCGCCGCACCAGCAGCACTATGCGTTTTTGTTTGCATTGCCTGCATTCGCCTGTGTGTTGTCTTCCCTGCTTAATTCGGGCTATTCATTCGCCCATTGGCGCTGGATAGCACTTGCGCTGGTTGCGGTGTGTTTCAATGCAGCTTTGTGGTTGGGAGCCTTCAACGCGATCTACAACCACTACAAGTTGGTCACCTATGGCGCACTGCTACTGGTTGTATTGCTTGCGCGTGTGGATGTGGCGATAATGGAAAATAAAAAAGTGGGGACGAGCCCCACTTTTCAAAATTAGATTTCGATTGATTATTCGAATTCGGCCTTTAGGATGCGCACTACTTCCTCTACGGTTTCTTCTTCCAAATCGGTGCGCTTCACCAGGTCTTCTTTTGGAATAGCCAGCACTGAGCGAGCCGTATCGCAGCCAATGTTTTTCAACTCTTCGATGATCCATGCATCGATTTCGTCTGAGAATTCTTCCAAATCCACATCGTCGATATCGGTGTCTGTTTCGCGGTACACGTCAATTTCGAAACCGGTAAGACGGCCTGCTAGTTTGATGTTGTTACCGCCTTTTCCGATGGCGAGTGATACTTGGTCGGGCTTGAGGAACACATCTGCCTTCATGTTGTCGTGGTCGAGGTTGATGCTCGAGATTTTGGCCGGAGCCAACGCACGAGTGATGAGCAGTTGCTCATTGGCCGTGTATTGTATAACGTCGATGTTTTCGTTGCGCAATTCACGCACGATGGTGTGAATGCGAGCGCCCTTCATACCTACGCAAGCACCAACAGGGTCAACACGGTCATCGTAGCTTTCAACGGCTACTTTCGCGCGCTCGCCCGGTTCGCGAACAATTTTCTTGATGGTGATGAGTCCGTCAAACACTTCCGGAACTTCCTGTTCGAATAGTTTTTCGAGGAATTCGGGAGCGGTGCGGCTGAGTACGATTTGCGGCGTGTTGTTGCGAAGATCAACCTTGTAAATAACGGCGCGAATGGTATCACCTTTCTTATAGAAGTCGGAAGGGATTTGTTGGTCCTTGGGTAGAATCAACTCATTGTCTTCGTCGTCGAGCACGAGCATTTCTTTCTTCCAAACTTGGTATACTTCACCTGAAATGATATCGCCCACACGCTCACGGTATTTCTGGTAGAGGTGATCTTTTTCCAGATCCATGATGCGCGATTGCAAGTTTTGACGCATGGCCAAAATGTTGCGACGCCCGAAGTCTTCAATCTTGATTTCTTCAATCAATTCTTCGCCTACTTCCAGGTCAGAAACAATTTTCTGAGCCATGCTCACTTCGATTTGAGCCACTTCATCGTCGAGCTCGCCATCGGGAACGATTGCACGTGTGCGCCAAATTTCAAGGTCACCACGGTCGGGGTTGATGATGATGTCGAAGCCGTCGTCGGCGCCCCAGCGCTTCAGAATCATGCTGCGGAATACATCATCGAGAATTTGGTTCATGGTTTCGCGGTCGATGTTCTTCAATTCTTTGAAGTCGCCGAACGCATCCATCAGATTTAAACCTTTCATCGGATTTGATTTTTAATGATCGTTATACGGTTTACTATTGGTCGTTATTTGAAGCGAATCATCACTTTCGCTTCGGTCATTTCGGTAAACGGAATTGTAATTTCACGTTCTACCAGTTTTTTTCCTTTTTTGCCGGGCACTTCCTCTTTTTGCTCTGTGAGCAACGTTATTTCCTGTTCGTTCGCAGCGAGGAGTCGGCCTTCAATTTTGCTTTTGTCGGCTTTTTTAACCGCAAGGTCGCGCCCGATATTTTTGATATACTGCCGAGTCACCTTCAACGGCTTGGTGAGGTCGGGTGAAGAAACTTCCAGCGAGTAGTCTTCCACTTCGCGATCCATCTCATGGAGCAAATGGCGGTGCACTTCGGTGCAGGCTTCTATGGTAATGCCGGCGTCGCTATCGAGGGTAACGTCGATGACATTGCCCGGACGCACCGTAACATCCACGATAAACATGTCTGTTGCTGCGATTTTCTCTTCGATGAGTTGTGTGACCGATTCTCGGGTAATCATTGTTCAGGGTTTGGGAGTTGATACCAAAGAAAAGAGGGGCTTGAGACCCCTCTTCACTTTTTTATTATCAGTGCCAAAAGCGACGCAAATATACACTTGATTGATAAACTCGTCAATATTTTTCTATTTCATTGATATTGAGGAGGAATTAACAGGGAGCTGTTGCCTTTTATTTCTGTTTAACGTTGCGAGCCGAATCCATGGCGTAAATTGCCGGCGCATTCGAGATTTAGCGAACGCATAAGTAAAGAAATCACCATGTCATTTGTATCATTCAATACCAAGGAGCACCCGTTCTTTGACGAGCTCAAACAACGTGTGGACGCCTATTTCGAAACCAATGGACTCCAACGCTGGGGCAATTGGAAAATTTATTTGAAGACGGTCATCTTCATTACGTTGCTCGTTGGCCTATATACTTGGCTTGTTTTCTTCACGCCGGGTGTAGCGCTGAGTTTGCTCTTGTGCGCGATGCTGGGCATAACACTCGCGGGAGTTGGCTTTAATGTGATGCACGACAGTGCACACGGTAGTTTTTCAAAGCACCAATGGTTGAACAACATCATGGGTTATTCACTCAACCTGATGGGAGGTGATGTGCATTTGTGGAAAATGAAGCACAACATGATTCACCACAGCTTTACGAACATTGACGGATATGACGATGATATCGACGTTCAACCTGTAATGCGCATGAGCAATAATCAGAAGAGGTATTGGATTCATCGCTTTCAGCACATCTATGCGTTTGTTTTTTACGCATTGAATTACGCGTTTTGGGTGTTTTATTTCGACTTTCTGAAATACTTTACCGGTAAGGTGGGTGATATCAAAATCAAGAAGTACAAGTTTTGGGATCACGTAAGCTTTTGGGCTACCAAGCTTACCTATTTCACCATGTTTATTGTATTGCCTATGTTTTTGGTGGGCGTTGTCGAAACGATTATCGGATACCTCGTGCTCACGAGCGTATGCGGGATTGTGATTGCAGTTGTATTCCAACTGGCGCACGTGGTTGAAGACACGAAGTTTCCGCCCGCTGTTGATGGTAAGGTGGATGTGGAATGGGCTGTGCACCAAATCAACACAACAAGCAATTTCGCAACGAAAAACAAGATTGTATCGTGGTTCACCGGAGGACTTAACTACCAGGTGGAACACCATTTGTTTCCGCGTATTTCACACGTACACTATCCTGCTCTCAACGAAATTGTAAAGGATACCTGCGAGAAGTTTGGCATTACTTACAACGAGCATCGCACAGTGCTTTCAGCTGTTCGCTCGCACGTGGTTCACTTGCGTGAAGTAGGTCGCAACGACTAATTAATTCGCTTTCGTGTCTTTCCATTGCCACAATGCCATGCAGGCATAGGAGCGGTATGGGCGCCAGTTTTCACTAATCGCAAGCAGTTGATCGCGCAGCTCCTTCTTAGAGTCCGCTTTTAAATCGTAGGCCTTTATCATAGACTGCTGCACCCCGAGGTCGTCAGCCGCAAACACGTCTTCGCGCCCCAGCGCAAACATGAGCAGCATTTCCACCGTCCATCTGCCTACGCCTTTAATCTGAGTAAGCAGCACTATTACCTCCTCATCGTTCATGCGATGCAATACTTCGTCGCTGAGGTTGTGCTCGATGAAAAATGCACACACGTTTTGGATGTATTGCGCTTTGGCTCCGCTCAAGCCTATGGATCGAAGTGTTTCGGTATCGGTTTGTAAAATCTGTTCGCAGCTTGGTTCAGTTCCCGCATAGAGAGCGAGAAATCGGTCGCCAATTACCCGGGCTACTTTCGTGCTTAGTTGCTGGCTGATGATAGAGATGCAGAGATAGAGGGCCAGGTTTTCGGCCCGTTCCGGGGCGTGAGTGATATCCGCAGTCAGAGCAGGGTTTAGCTTCTTATCCTTCCGAAGGTGTTTGAGAATATCGGGTCTCATTGAACGGCGAGCTGAACGGTTTTGGCGCCGGTTGCCGTGCTGTATACGATGCTTGTTGAAGGGAGGTCGTTGCCCGGAATTATCTCCAGTGTTTTTCCATCGAAGCCATCCAGCACTGATGTGCAAGAGGTCTTCACTTCGCCCGTTCGCTTGAGTATTTGAACAGCACCATTCTTTGAAACAGCAAGGAGCACATCGTCGCCTCCCACTTTTGCGGATGCTACGCGAATGATTGGCTCGCTATTGATGGGTTGGTATTTCCACCCCGATGTGGGTTTTCCGTCGATGCCCATATTGGAGAGCATTCCATCGCCCATACCGAAAATGAGACGGTATTTTTTGGTGTTGTCATAGTCCGCCACAAGGAGCGGTGAGGTAACCGGAGGCTTCGGCAGGAAGGGAAAACCGGGAAGGTTATTGCCGTTGCGGTCATTCACAAAGATTCCGCCCTCTGTAGCAAAGGCCATTTGCAGCTTGTTGTTTTTGAGTGCATCGACCTGAACAACGTCACCCAGAATGGGGCTCATGTCGACAGCCCACAAGCTTTGTCCGGAGGCATCGATTAATTCGAGTTTGTTTTTTCCGTCGTGTTTCAGTGTTTCTTTTTCTTGTGTGTTGTGGTTTATCACACTCCACGACCGGCCGCTTTCGTTCACCGGTTCCGATATGGCCAGGTTGGTTTCAGCGGGTTCCAATGCTGCGGGTGCTTTCACGGGTGCCTGGTCTTTTACGCGAACTGGAAGCGCGATGCTCACGAGTATTCTTCCCGGTTGGCTTACTTCGGTTGTTGCACACCAGTGGTCGGCTCCTTCCAGCAAGGTGGTGAGTGAAGCAGGCAAAAGCGTTATTTCAGAGTTAGACTGGTAGATGAAACGTCCGGAACTTTTGCTTGTCTGCGTTAGCAAGGAGGTAAATTCTGCTCGTTCGCTCAAATGCTTGGATGCAGCACGAATGGTCTTTAGGGCTAAGGGCGAAGCCGCACTGAAAAGGAAACCGTCGATTTGTGTGATGTAATTCGTTTCGACCGAGGCGGAGGGCATGCTGTTGCGTTGAAAAGCGATTGGAAGACCAACTGCATATATTCCATCGGTTGGCGTAGCTTGATTGGCGAGAATCGGACGCAGAATATCGATCACTTTGGCAGTGTCGGCAATGCCCGTGTATGTAACCGCCTCCGATAGGCTGTCGGTTATTTCGATCACAGCGCAACCCTGTTCGCCCGTTCGCCAGCCGAGCATAATCTCGTTGAGGTCGCATTGGCACGAGTCGCCAAGGTCTTGCCATGCTTGCGACCAGAACGAGTCGGCCGGTGAGCCGGCGTAATATCGATTGAGCGATTGCCAGGAGGAGTCGAAGGATTCAGCGTGCAATCCATCCAGAAAGGTGGTTTCATAGGGTAATGCATTGGCGATTGAAAAATCGCCTGCTGCAGTCTCGAGTAGAAGCGGGTATGCACTCTCTGTAGAGGTAGAAAGAAAGCCATTGAGCAGCGTACCGGTTGCGGTGAATACTGCGTCGAGGGTGAGCCAGCCTGATTCTGAAACGCGCGATGCAATGTGCAGCGGCACATCTTTGCTGCGCAACACATACGACGCATTG
>CALQJP020000155.1 GCA_943330925.2 Chryseobacterium gleum | reverse complement strand
TTCTGTTCATACAGCAGGTATTTCCAAAAGCAAGCGATTCACGCACAACACGGGTGTCCGATACAAGGACAATTCTTATGTGTTCAATTCGCTCGATGTGCAGGGCGATTATCAGCCACGCTATTACGATATTCAATCGTACCTCACCTGGAAGCCCAACCCATACAGTCCGCTGGAGCTTAGTTTCCTGGGCAATTATCAGAACAACCGCTACCGGTTTATTCCCAGTACACGCACCACCGATGTGGGCACCATCAACGAGGCGCTTCGACTAACGGTCTATTTTGATGGGAAGGAAGAAACGCGCTTCGAAACCATGTTCGGTGCATTTTCAGCGAAATACAATCCGTCGCCTTCGTCGCAACTTGTGCTTACGGCAAGTGCATTCAATACGTTTGAGACCGAGCGATTCGATATACAGGGAGCATACAGGTTGGATGAGTTGGAGCGCGACCTGGGAAGCGATGAGTTTGGGGAAGTGCTGCGCAACCGCGGTATCGGAGGTTTTCTGGATCATGCACGCAATGAACTCAATGCCACTGTCATCAATGTGAGTCACCGTGGGTTTATTGAAAGAGAAGCGCGCAAGAACGTTTTTTCGTGGGGGGCCGACATGCAGCAGGAAAGGGTTCTGGATGAATTGCGCGAATGGTCGCTCATCGATTCTGCCGGATACGCCTCACCACGTCCGCCCGACTCATTGGGCTACACCGACCCGGCCGCTCAACCCAATCAGTTGATCTTCCTGAAGAACCGCATTCGTGCCAACAACGAAGTCGTTTCGCAACGCTACTCGGCCTACGTGCAAAATGAAAAGCGCTGGGTGCAGGAGAGCGGCGCTATCTGGACGTTGAATGCTGGTGCGAGAGCCAACTACTGGTCGTTCAACGAGCAGTTGGTGGGTGGTCCGCGTGTAGCTATGTCGTACACTCCGGTATGGACGCAGTACCGCACCAATGAAGAAGGCAAGCGCGATTCGGTGCGCAAAGACATTGTGCTGACGGCCTCATGGGGCTACTATTGGCAACCACCTTTCTACCGCGAAATGCGCTATCTGAACGGTGCAGTGAATCCGGAAATACGCGCTCAAAAAAGCATTCACTACATCGTTGGAGCTAACTACGTTTTCCAAGCATGGGGCCGTCCTTTCAAGTTGAATACGGAGTTGTATTACAAGCAACTTCGTGAGCTCATTCCCTATGAAGTTGAAAACGTGCGCTTGCGGTATTTCGCTACCAACAATTCCAACGGTTATGCCTACGGGATGGATGTCATGCTCAACGGAGAGTTCATTCGCGATGTGCAGTCATGGGCGCGTTTTTCATATTTGAAAACAGAAGAAGACCTTACCGACGATTACTACTACTTGTATTTGAATCAGTCGGGCGATACTATATACAATGGCTTCACGCTCGACAATGTTGCGGTGGATAGCATCCGCCAAACACCGGGCTTTATCCCACGCCCCAACGACCAGCGCGTGAGCTGTAGCTTGTTGTTTCAGGATGAAATGAAGAAGAAGCCTTGGTACAAAGTGTTGTTGAGCTTCTATTTTTCAACGGGCGTTCCGTTCGGTCCACCGTCAAATGAGCGCTACCTCGATGTGAGCCGAACGCGCAGTTATATCCGCGCAGATATCGGTTTCAGCCGCGACTTGATTTTGGAAAAGAACAAGGGCAAGAATTGGTTCAACCGAACATTCGATAAGGGCTATGTAGCCATCGAAATTTTCAATTTGCTCGGCACCAACAACATCATCAATCACCAATGGATAGAGGATGTGAATGGTCGCCAGTACGGCATCCCAACTTACCTCACCGGTCGCCGGTTGAACCTGCGAATGAGTTTGAGTTTCTGATGTGTTTACTTTTGCGGCACTAATAAAAAGCAATGGACGAAGAACAAATTGAACGGCTGAGAGCGCGCCTCAACGAGATACATGTTTGGCCGAGCATTTTCTTGTTCAAATTCATCCTTCCAAGCGATGAGGCGCGCATCACGGAACTGAAACTCATTTTCGGTGAAAGCGCAGAAATCAAGGAGCGGCTCTCTGCTCAAGGCAATTACACGAGCGTTACCATTCGCGAAATGATGCTCAATGCCGACGATATTTTTGATCGGTACAGAAGGGTAGGTGGTATCAAAGGCGTTATTTCACTTTAAACACGGCAACAATGAATACGTTAAAGGATGTTTTACTGGTTTTTTCGGTAGTGCTGTTGGTCTATGTGCTCTACAAGAGACTATTGCAGGTATTGGGTAAGAAGGAACGTTCGAAGCGCTATGCACGCGTAGGGGAGCACTTGCAGTTGCAGGATGGAGTGTTGAAGATGCAGTTGGATTTGGATCAGCCTATGACGCTCTGCGTAACCGTTCATACTGCAGGTGGTGAGCAAGTATTGAAGCAAGAAGATCGAAGCTTGGAAACGGGCGCGCATACCATTGAAGTGGATGTTGCGGCATTGGCCCAGGGCAGGTATTATATGCAGTTGCAAACACCCGCGGAAGTTTATTCACGCTACTTTGAATTGAATTAACTCACTCACGGGGCTTTATGAAATCACTTCGCATCGTTTTTATGGGCACACCCGAGTTTGCTGCCACGTCGCTTGACGCACTGTGCCAAAGCAGGCATGAGGTGGTGGGAGTAGTTACGGTTGCTGATAAACCTGCCGGGCGTGGGTTGCAGCTGCAGTCGAGCCCGGTAAAGCTCTTGGCCGTGGAACGCGGCATTCCGGTGTTGCAACCGCTGAAGTTGAAGGACCCTCAATTTTTGGATGAGCTGCGTGCGTTGAAGGCTGATTTGTTTGTGGTCGTTGCTTTTCGCATGCTGCCGGAAGCAGTATGGAATATGCCTCCGCTGGGGTCTGTAAACTTACACGGCTCGTTGCTTCCGAAGTATCGCGGAGCTGCACCTATCAATCGGGCCATCATGAACGGTGAAACGGAGACCGGTGTTACCATCTTTTTTCTGCAACACGAAATCGATACAGGAAGAGTCATCGTGCGCGAACGAATGCCTATTGGCCCCGATACCACTGCCGGCGAACTGCACGATGAGATGATGCATCTCGGTGCGCGTGTGCTGGTGCAAGCAGTGGATGCAATAGCGGATGAGCGCGCAGATGCGATAGAACAAGATCAACTCATGCCAGCCAATGCCGATGTTCCTTCAGCTCCCAAAATTTTTAAGGACGACTGCAAGGTCGACTGGTCATGGTCGGTAACGAAGGTGCACAACCATGTGCGCGGATTGTCGCCATACCCTGCGGCATGGAGCGAGCTCGAGGGAAAGAACGTGAAGCTATTCCGTGGAAATCCGTTGTTGGGTAAGCAGCTTTCAGCCTCTTTTGAAACCGATGGCAAAACGTATTTATGGTTCCGTTGCTCGGATGGTGCCTACAACATACAGACCCTGCAGCTCGAAGGTAAAAAACGCATGGAGGTGGACGAGTTTCTGCGCGGCTGGCGGCCTGCCACTATTTCCTGAATTCACAACGGCACTTTATTTAGCGCACATCGTAACCACATACTGAAGTATCAATCCTTCGGTGGCTTTATCGATTTTTGCTTTCGGGGCCATTCGCTTTACATGCTTGCCCCATTCTTCTTCGTTGTATGCGGATGGGCTTTTCAAGCCGTGGCATTTGCTGCAATTCTCTTCATAGAGTGATTTGCCTTGTTGCAAGGTGGCGAGTGAGGCGCCAGGATATTTAGCGCTTGCGCGGGCAGCATCAGCATCGGTGAGAGAAATAGTTGTTTTCTTCACGGCACAAGCGGCCAGAAAAAGCAAACAAAGAGAGAATACGATAGTGTTTTTCATGTGTTATGGGTTGGAGGGTGTTGGCAAACGGAAACAGAAGCGCGTGCCTTTACCGAGGGTAGATTCAATGTGTAGAGTCGATTTGTGTTTTGCTAAAAACTCCGTCACGAGCACCATGCCGAAGCCTCTTCCTTTTTCGCGGTTGGTGCCGCGCGTAGTAAACTGAATACCTTTCACAATGTTGTTGATCTGTTCCGATGTCATGCCCACTCCTGAGTCTTGAATGCAGAACTCAATTTCCCCTTCATAGGCCGTTGCAGCAATGCTGATAATACCACCAATAGAAGTGAATTTGATGGCGTTGCCCAAGAGATTGCGAAACACACTGTCTATCATGTTGCCGTCAACCCAAATGCGGAGTTTACCGGGAATGTTGAGCTGAACCTTGATGTTCTTGCTGGTCAAGGCATAGTCGTGGTTGGATAGCAGCATACTGATGAGTTGGTCAACTTCGTACACATCCGAGTTCACATTCAATTCATCTTGTTGCGTGCGCGTCCATTGAAGCATGTTATCGAGCGTCTCCAATGTCTTGGTAGCATCGATTTTCAGATTGTGCAACAACGTTGACTGATCTTCTTTACTTAGATTCATTTGTTCAATGACATCAACAACACCTATCGTCTTTCCGATATCGCCGCGTATATCGTGCGACATCATGCTCAGTAGTTTGTCGCGCGTGCGCATGCTGCCCAGCATGATTTTGTTTTGACGTGCATTCTCTTCATTCTTCGATTTAAGCTCGTCCATTATTGAGCGGTTTAGTCTGATAACCGTGTATACAATGTAAAGACTGAAGAGCAAGGAACCAGAAAGGTTAATAATCCAATAGAGGTGAATGTCTTGGTCTATCAGTTTAACATGATTTGCGTCGTCGTGAAAAAGCAAATAAAGAGGCAAGCTGATGAGGCAAACAAGTATTATTGCTACGCTATATTTCCTTTCATTCGTATTAAAAACGACCATCGAACTCAGTGCGAGCGGGATGACAAACGCCCATCCAAACACAAGTTCTGAGTAGATAACGGTAAGACCCAATATTACCGCTAGGACATGCAGGTGCACGAGGAGCTTTGAAGTTGTTCCATAGCCGTTGCGAAACAAGTACAAGTAGATTGGACAACCGATGGCTAGGGATGCGCAAAACAATGCAACCGGGAGGAAGCCAATAATGAGGTCTATAATGCAAAGCAGCGATGTGAAAATCCCCATGCCTATCAGAAGCAGCGCGAACAGGCGTTGTGTTTTTACTCCATTAACTGATGATCCCCCAGGTAAAAAACGATCTGCTAGTCTTTCCAATCTGAGTTGAGGGGAATGCATAAATGAGTCTTAAAAGATTTCTTTGGCGAAATGTAATACAATACGGCGGAACTTTAAGAAGCGAGAATCATGGAGTCCTAATTATCTTGCATGCCATGAGAAATTGGTTAGTCGGATTGGTTGCTTTCGTGTTGTTCATGAGTCAATCGTGCCGCCCTTATACGAATGAAGCCCAGGACTGTATTACGCCTACGCTGCCAACGGTGAGTGCAATTGATTCTTCGTTGCTTTTGCTTTCCGATAGTGTGGAGGTTTGGCTCGACAGCATGCAGATGAGCAATGGACTGGTGGAAACGAGCTATCAAAGCAATCTGGCATCGCTCTATGATAATGCACTTTCGGTGTGCGCATTTATTAGCGCCGGCCGCATTGAAGAGGCGAGGACAATCTTGGTGTTTTTCAATCAGCGGTTGAACACAGAAATGCTCGTAGGTACAGGTGGCTATTTCCAGTTTCGCAATGCCTCGGGGCCGCAAGGAAATCGCTGGCTGGGCGACAATGCATGGCTGCTTATTGCGATTCACAATTATGAACACATCACGGGCGACTATCAGTTTGCAGCGATGCGCGATGCATTGGACGCTTGGATTCGTGCGCAGCAAGATGTTGACGGAGGGCTTTGGGGCGGCACCGATGCGACAGGTGCCACCATCGGTAAAGTGACCGAAGGAATAATTGACGCGTTCAATGCTGTGCAAGGGTTCGATGCCTTTCACGAGGGAGTGCTTTTGTATCTCGAACAACAACGCTGGGACAGCACAGAGCAGCTGTTGGTGTCGTGGCCCGGTAGCAACTACTATTACGCACTCGACAATTTCTCTTGGGGGTATTGCACGTTTGAAGGCATTCCTGACAGGATGCTGGATGATGCCGATCGTTTTTTGAATGTTCAATTGCACGCGCCCAACCAGCGTTACGTGACGGGGTATTGCTTCGATGAAGACCGCGACGCCGTCTGGATGGAGGGCACAGCGCAAATGGCAGTGGCCTATACCAAGGCAGGCAATAGTGAAATAGCTAATTCTATTTTACATGAAGTCGCCAAGACACGGCTGACACAAGCCGGCTGGAGCGGCGCACGAGGAATACCCTATGCAACCAAT
>CALQJP020000154.1 GCA_943330925.2 Chryseobacterium gleum | reverse complement strand
TGTTTTTCCGACAGGTGTTTTACTACACAACAGCCGAGTTGTATTTCGGAATGGCTATGTGTGTCTTGTTTTTCGCACTCCTTTCAAACGATGAATCGACTCCTAAAGTCAAACGCGATTGGTTGTTTGCCATCGTTGTCGCACTCCTCACGTATTCGATTTCCTACTTTCATCAGCTAACGGTATTTGGGCTTGTGTTTGCTGTTTTGCACCTTGCTGTTTTCAACGCTGATTACAAGAACCGAAGGCTTTGGATGGTCTTTGGTATTATCGTTTGTTGGTTCTTCGTTCGAATATTTTTACTCAAGGCTTCTGCCTATGAATCGGAAAAGATACCAAGCTTGTCCATCCTGATGGAGCATTTGGGGAACTTGAAACAACTGCCGAGCACCGATTACTTCATTCATTTTTTCAGGGCTGAGTATATGCCGGTGGTGCTGGCTTACGCACTCAGCATGGTCTACTGGTTGGTGCAGCGTAAATGGTTGTATGTGCTCTTCAACGTGGGCTTCAATGCTGGATTTCTGACGTTGATTCTGTTGACCTACTACAAAGGGGAGTCGCCGCTGATGTATCAGAACTATTATGTCATGTTCGGATTCTTCTGTGGTTTGCCCATCGCCGAAATGATAATGCATGCCAAGTGGCAGTCGTTCAAATATGCTATTACCATTTTTCTGCTTGCGTTCAGTTTGAATGGCATCTACAGTTCACACCATGTCTTCACCAAGAAAGTTGAATACCTCGAGCGATTGGTGGGGCATGCGCAACAAAGCACACACAAGAAGTTTTTGATTCACAATCAGAATTTCAATTGGAAAGTATCGTGGGTGAGCTGGTCGTTGCCTTTCGAAACGGCATTGCTTTCAGCCGATAATTCCAATGCACAGAGTGCAACGTTCTGCCTGGCCAACGAATACACGAAGTACGATTCATTACTAAACAAGGAAAACGTGTTTTTAGGTCCCGACTGGGCGCCCACGTGGTTTGGAAGTCAGAACTTGAACAAGCGTTACTTCAGTTACCCTTCTTCGGGTTATGTCAAGCTCAACACAAGCCAGAGCGACACATCGTTTCATGTTGAGCGTTTCAATAAAGACAACGTTTCTATTATTCCCGTCAAGCGCTTTGTGGTTTCTGATGACGATGCCTTCGTAGTCGCAGCCATGCGTATTGAAAACAGATCGGGATACAAGCTGCACTCCATCCCCGACAGCACCTCGCGCACGTTTCTCAGTTATCGGCTGTACGATTCTTCGGGTGCGCTCATAAGCAAGCCCTCTTTTAAGTCGGCACTTGAGGCTGATGTCGATGAAAGGATCCTTATCACTGGCTTGACGGTAGATCTGCCAAGGAAGGGAACCTATAGGATGGTAGTCGATTTCGTTACCGACGATACAGAGTGGTGGGGCATCGATGCCGAATGCACCCTGGAGGTGAAGTAGGCGCATTGGATTATGTTGCCCTACCTTTGTCCCCCTCTATGGCTATCGAAATTCAGAATAAAAAGGCGCTGTTCCGCTACTTCTTGCTTGAGGAGTACACTGCAGGTATTGTGCTTTCGGGCTCTGAAATCAAAAGCCTTCGGGCTGCCAAAGCCAACATCGGCGATGCCTATTGCAAGATGCGCAACGGGGAGCTGTTTGTAATCAATATGTACATCGGCCCATACTCCAATGCAGGCTACAGCCAGCACAAGGAGCGCAACGAACGCAAGCTCTTGCTCAATCGTATTGAGTTGCGTAAGATTGACCGCAAACTGAAGGATGCCGGAATTACCATCGTACCGACGCTGCTATTCATTAGCGAGAAGGGCTATGCAAAACTCAAGATTTCCCTGGCAAAGGGTAAAAACATCGGCGACAAACGCGCTGACACCAAAGAGAAAGACTTGAGGCGCGAGCGTGAGAGAGGGGAGTGATTTGTGGGTACTGAGGACTGGGTACTGGGTACTGAGGACTGGATACTAATTACTAGTTACTAGTTACAGTTTATAAGGTAACTGCTATTTGTCATCAGTCCTCAGTCCCCAGTCCCCAGTCCCTATATTAGCGTCATGCACCCCCAACGCCGCCACTGGCGATACTTCTTTCCATTTCAGTTGCTGTTGCTGCATCTGAAGAAGAACCATTTTCTTCTGGCTATTTGGGTGTTGTTGTTTGCTGTTATAGCCGGCAATTTAGGTCAGCGTATTGGCATCCCACAGTTGTTTCTGGTGCCCGAGTATTTAGGGGAAACCGGGGTGCTCTCCTTCGCAATGCTGGGTTTTGCAGTGGGTGGTTTTATCAGTGGTTATAATCTCTACACGTATATGATGCATGGCTATCGCTTTCCGGTGATAGCCACGTTAAACAGACCCTTTCATAAGTTCTGCATCAATAATTTTCTGCTGCCGGCCTTGTTTGTATTGACCTACCTTTTCTTCAGCGCCCGCTTTCAACTGCTACGCGAGTGTATTCCTGCGGTTGAAGTGGTACTTAACCTGGCGGCTTTCTTATTTGCTTTAACGGTCTTTCAGACGCTTTCATTCGTCTATTTTCTGCACACCAACAAAGATGCGGCGGCATTTGGAAAGCATGAACAATCAAATGACTCATCGCACGAAGAGAATTCGCCGGTTGACTCTGCCATTCACAAGCCCATGCGTTGGTTGAGCAGCAAATTGATTGGGCATAAATGGCGTGTGGATACCTATCTCACTTCCTTCCGACGCATAGCATGGGCGCGCGACAGCCGCCACTACAAACGTGAAATTTTGCAACAGGTTTTCGAACAAAATCACGTCAATGCATCCCGTTTTGAACTACTCATTTTGCTGTCGTTTCTTTTCCTGGGGGCGGTGGCTTCTGTGGAACTGTTCATTCTGCCGGCTGCTGCCAGCGTGCTGTTGTTTCTAACCATGCTCATCATGCTCATCAGTGCATTGCATTCGTGGTTGCGCGGATGGACCTTCACCTTGGTTATTGCCTTTATGACATTCCTCAATTTGGCGCATCATAAGCTCAGTTGGTTTCGCAATCCGACTGCTGCTTATGGTCTCAATTACAAGGTGCCTCCTGTCGCCTATGAGCCGCAAACCATGGACTATGACCGGTCCGTCGTACAGGCAGATATTGCGAATGCTGAGGCAATTATGGCGAGGCGTTTATCAGCTTTCTCTGCCGACAGCGCGCATAAACCGAAGCTTGTCATTCTGAACCATAGCGGAGGAGGTTCGCGTTCGGCTTTTTGGACCATGCGTGCAATACCTTATGCGGATAGTATTTGCAACGGTCGATTGTTGAAGCAAACCGTGCTCATGACAGGGGCTTCGGGCGGAATGGTAGGTGCGGCATATTTGCGTGAGTTAATGCTTCAATCTGAAAAGGGGAGAATCAACCTCAGCGATCCACGGTATGCCGAAAATATGGGAAAGGATTTGCTTAATCCGGTGATGCTCGCAGCTACAACCGGCGATTGGTTTATACGCTACCGAAGGCTTACCGATGATGGTTATCGCTATTCAAAAGACAGGGCCACAGCGTTGGAAGAACAATTGCAACGCAACACCGGCGGTGCGTTCGACAAGCGTATGATCGATTATGAAGAGCCCGAGCGATTGGGTTCCATACCCTTGATGGTGCTTTCGCCGACGATTGCCAACGATGGTCGACGCCTCATCATAGGCTCGCAGCCGTATAGCTTCCTCTGTTCCGATGCAGCAGGAGAACGCACAGGGGAATTGTTGCACGAAAACATTGAATTCAGCCGACTGTTTCAAGCACACGACGCAGGTCATTTACGCTTTTCGAGTGCGCTCCGGATGAACGCAACGTTTCCCTATGTAACGCCTATGGCCGTGCTGCCAAGCACTCCGGTTATGGAAGTGATGGACGCCGGCATTCGTGATAATTTCGGGTGGAAGACAACCTACCGATTCGTGCATGCATTGCGCCATTGGATTGAGACGAATACGAGTGGTGTGGTTATCGTGCAAGTGCGCGACTTACCTCGCGATAAGGATTTGGATAGTCGATCGTCGACACTGCTTAATAAGTTTTCGGCACCGTTGGGCGGTATCTATGGCAACCTGACCCGCACTCAAGATTACAGTGGAGACGATGCTTTTATGTTGCTGCAAACCTCGCTGAAGGTGCCGGTAGAGACCATTCAATTTCAGTTGGAACAAACGAAAGAGTCTCAGATATCGCTCAGCTGGCACCTTACTCGTTCAGAGAAGAATTACATCCGAAATGCTGTCAATGAACCCTTTTTCAAGAAGGAGCTCGAGCGTTTAGCAATGCTTTTAGAATGATAATCAGGAAAGAGAGTGGGGCGCCTCCAAATTGAATTGAGGCACTTTCACCTCAAACAACTCTTCGTTGCCAAAACGTTGCATGGTATAGAAACCATGCATAGAACCGCGAGGCGATTTTAAATCACATGCACTGCTGTAGCTAAAAAACTCACCGGGCATGATAAGCGGTGTTTCGCCCACAACTCCGGCTCCTTCTACTTCGCGATTGATACCGACAGAGTCGAAAATGAACCAATGACGGCGAAGCAGCTTTACGGGATAGTCGTTTTGATTTTCGACCGTGATGTGATACGAAAACACATAGCTCTCCTCAGGCGCAAAGCTTAAGTTCTCCTCATATCTGGGATGAACCGTAATGCGCACACCGCTGGTAGTTTTTGTGAGAAGCGTATTCACTTTTGCAAATATAACGAGCATAGATACAAACGAAATGGGCAGAAGTGATTTAACAAACAGGTGATTTGTTAAAATAAAATGGCCGCTTAAGAGCGGCCATTTTAGGTTGGAATGCTTGTGTTATTTTGAAAGGATACCGGCTCCTTTCTCTTTCAGGAGCAAATCGGCTTCACTCAAGGTGATACGATTGCCATTGTAATAGGCGGTAACGAAAGCGTCAACAATGCCTTGCTTGCGTATCTCATCGCGTTTTGCTACAGCGTCGTTCATGTTGTTGTACTGACCCGAGGTATAGCGAATTTTGTTCGTCTCGGTCAGCTCAGAATTCAGCGGATTTACATTCTGCAAAAGAGCTGCCGCAACAGGCTTGCTGTATACACCTACCTGAACGGTATAGAACAAACCTTGGATTTTTTCTACTTGTTCGGCTGCAGCTACCTGAGGCTGGTCGGCCTTGTAGTAGTCGGTTTTCTTGGGCTTCGCTGCTGCGGCTTCAATTTCTTGAACCGAACGTGTCGCCGGCTTGCGTGCCAGTTCTGCGGCTACTTCAGCATCCACATTCAGTTCAGAAGCATTGTTGTTTGCTGACTGAACACCATTGGCAGCTGCATTGGCCTGATTGCCGGTGTTTGCTATGACCGTGCTGTTGTTTGCTGCGTTGTTGCTTGCAGCGCTCTTGTTGGCTGCAGCATTGTTTTGCTGATCAGTGTTGCTTGTTGTTGCGGCTGATGCTGCATTGTTGATTGCGGTAGTGTTTTCTGTGGCTTGGCCTGCAGAAGAAGCAACTCCTGTGTTTTGCGCTACACTACCCACTGCTGCCTTTTCGAACGCAGCTTTAATAGATGCGGCCAATTCCGGACCATCTGTAATGGCTGCTGCTTCGTAAAGCGGGATGCGCTTGCCATCGCGGTAGGCTACGATGAAGGCATCGCTGTAGCCCATTGCACGAATTTGCTGCTTCACGTCTTTTGCATTTTCAAATTGCAAAAAGAAACCAGCGGTGAAGCGTGTAATACCTGTGTTCAGACGCTCTCCACTGATGGGGGCAAACTGATCGTACAGGTTTTGTGGAATATCGTTGCGGAATGCTCCAATCTGCACTTTATAGTATACTCCTTTCGGCATTTCCATGTCGATTGGAATAGGACGTGCGTCGCTGTATACACCGCGCGCTGTTTTCGCAAACAAATCGGCTACAACTTCGCTTGGCATGCTGTAATAGTAATCAGCTGCATTGGCTGATGCCTTTGCACGACCTTCAGAAGCAGCGGGTGCAACAGGTGCAACAGGTGTTCCTTTGGCTTCTGATGCTGCAGGTGCACTTACTGCAGTCTTGTTCTCTGCAATAGGAGCCGCTTCAACTACGATAGTTTTCGCAGGGTCTGCGGTTTCTGCTCGGGTAGTAAAGGTAGACGCATCTTCGCCTTTGTTTATCTCGGCAGCTGCTGCTGATTCGATTGAGGTGTTTGTAGTTGCGTTCTTGTTTTCAGCCGATTGAGTTGCAGAAGCCTCAGATGCAGGGTTGGCTTGCTTCGCAACTGCTGCATTTTCAGCCAT
>CALQJP020000153.1 GCA_943330925.2 Chryseobacterium gleum | reverse complement strand
GTTGTAATGACTTTATAAGGTAAGTTCCGCTTGGTAGCTCACTTACATCAATTCCCGTTTGCAAATATGTAGTGCTTGAAACAATTCGTCCGGTCAAATCACGGATTTCAATGACCTCATTGTTATGCGCTCGCTGAATAAATAGACGATCATTGACGGGATTAGGGAAAATGGATAGTTCATTATTATTGACTTCTTCTACATTGTTGGGCTCTGTAATTTGAATATAGAATACACCCAGCTCTCCGTCGTAGCCGTCGGTTTGGATGTAATAGGTTGCTCCCGGTGTAAGTCCGCAATAGGTAAGTTCCGAAGAGTAGGCGTTGCCTGTGCAAGCTGCTTCCATATCGTCGTTTGCAGCAATGTAATTCACAGTCGATGGTTCGGTGCAGTCGTCGGCTGTGCACAGTGCAATTTGCGTGTCGATGATGCCTTCGGCAAAGCAGGTGCTGATGAATGCGCAGCCCGAAGGTGGCGCAGTGAAGCTAAACCAAAGTGTATTGTCGAGCGTGCCGTCGCACCAGGCGTTGATGCAATCACTTTCAGGGTCGTTGCCCGGAAGATTGATGGGCATTGATTCGTTTACTTCGAGCGTTGCAAATGAGTTGTCGGCAAGCGTTGGCGCGTCGTTTACAATGAGGGTTGTTGCAGTGCACAGGTTGTCGTTATCCGGGAACAAACATTCTCCCTGTTCGAGTTCTATGAACGTCCCTTCAGTCCAATCAACAATGTACAATCCGATTCCGCTGCCACTGCTGTTAACGGAAGGGTCAATAAAGCCCGCCGCAACTACGGTAAAACCAACACCAAAGTCTACTGCGAATGCTGCCGGTACACAATAGGAAAAGCCAAGGGGATTTCCACCGGCATCATGAAATGATAGCGTGAAATTTTCATCATACGACTGATATCCTTCGGTGTTGAAACTGGCGTATTGAATGTCATTGCAAATTGTTGCTGATGTGTTATTGATAAAGTCAACAGCAGGAGCATCGCTTACGGCATGCAGAAAGTGCATTGGGATTGATCCGGGTGTCGAAGTATACAATTGCGCACCTTCAAATAGCACTGCTTGCAGCGGTTGGTAAGGTGTAAATCCGGATGGGTCTAATAGGCCCATAACAGCCACTTCGTAATTCAATGATGAGTTGAGATTCACCTCCACGCTAATCAGCGCGTCAGAAGCATCCATGCTTGTTGGAGGGTGAATGCTGATGGTGTGCGGGCCGCTTGCATCAACAGGAACGTATTGTGAGCAGGTGAGAAACGCGAAGTCATCAAATAGAATTTCTCCATCCACGCGAACATCCACAAAAGCCAGTGCAGGATCGGCGCTCACATGTATGAAGTTCACCAATGCAGTCGGTTGCCCGGTATTCACGGTTAGAACGAATGGTCCTATTTCGCCATCCCAACCATCCACTTGAATGAAGTAGGTTGCTCCGGGTGTAAGGCCATCAATCGAGAATCCGGAAGAGTATACGCCACCGTCGGTGCAACCACCATCGAGGTCGTCGTTAGCTGCAATATTTGAAAACGTTGAGTAATCATTGCAATCAGCGGCCTCCCACAAAGCGATTTGAGTATCGAGTGCAGATCCAGTGTTGCACGTACTAATCACCACGGCTCCATTGGCAGGTGCAACGAAGCTATACCACATGGAATTCTGCACGGCCAAGTCGTCGTTGCACCACGAGTTTATGCATGAGTTGCCTCCCGGTGCTGCCGGTGGGATGACCTCATCGGTATCCGCCGTTGCATCGGTGTTATTTCCCTCAGCGGCCGCTCCATCCACTTCAATGATTTCAGCGTTGCACGGAGCGTCATTGGTTGGCTGCGCAATCGCAATAACAGTTAAGAATAGGAAGAACAGGGTAGAGGTTAATTTCATGGTTAATGGCTTTCGTGCGAAAATAGTGAAATAGTGAAATAGTGAAATAGTGAAATGGAGAACGAAGAACGAAGAACGAAGAATGGTGAAAGGACGTATTGGTAAAGCAGTGAAGTTGGCGTCTCATACCTAACACCTAACACCTAACACCTAATACCTATCACCTATCACCTCTCGTCAACCCCAGCGCCTCCGCCTGCTGCATCATAAACGCATACGCCTCATCATAGTCGTTGCGAATAACACCGTCGAGGATGGCGTCTTTGATGGCGTTCTTGATGATGCCTATTTCGCGGCCGGGGGCAAGGTTGAAAATGCGCATGATGTCTTCGCCGCTGATGGGCGGTTGGAAGTTGCGGATGCGGTCTTTCTCTTCGAGCTCGATAAGCTTTTGAACCACGATGTCGTAGTTGGCGAGGTAGCGATGCACTTTCGCTTCGTTCTTCGATGTGATGTCGGCACGACAGAGTTTCATCAAATCGTCGATGTCGTCGCCTGCCTCGAATAGAAGGCGTCGTATGGCG
Organism: Chryseobacterium gleum; assembly: GCA_943330925.2. Lineage (GTDB taxonomy): Bacteria > Bacteroidota > Bacteroidia > Flavobacteriales_D > Sanyastnellaceae > JAIBBG01. Next base: position 3,848 of record CALQJP020000153.1, on the reverse strand, counting down.
CTGTCCGAAATTTCTTCTTTCGTAAGTGCTATGGGACGCAGATGAAGCAGTACCATTTTCTGCACAAACTTCATCGACTGGTCGAGTGGTAATTTTAATCGACCGAATATCTTCGGAACCCATCGCGCCCCCAAGTCTTCATGACCATGAAACGTCCAGCCGATGCCTTCTTCAAATCGCTTGGTGGGAGGCTTGGCGATGTCGTGCAAAATGGCCGACCATCGAAGCCAAAGGTTGTCCGACGTTTCACATACATTGTCCAATACCTGAAGCGTATGGTAGAAGTTGTCTTTATGCGCTATGCCGTTTCGCTTTTCAATGCCATGCAGTTTCACCATCTCTGGAAAGAAACGGTGGAGCAGGTCCGTATCAAATAGGATCTTGAAGCCAATGGATGGCTTCGCACACAGAATAATCTTGTTGAGTTCCGTAGTGATGCGCTCCATCGACACGATGTTGAGTCGCTCAGCATTGCGTTTGATGGCGTCAAACGATTCTTGCTCAATGCGGAAATGCAATTGGTTTGCGAAGCGCACGGCGCGCATCATACGCAACGGGTCGTCGCTGTAAGTGATGTCGGGGTCGAGCGGAGTGCGCAGTATTTTATGTTCAAGATCTTGAAGGCCTCCGAAGGGGTCAATCACTTCACCGAAATTTTCTTTTTGCAGGGAGATGGCCAACGCATTGATGGTGAAGTCGCGTCGGTTTTGATCGTCTTGCAACGTGCCTTGCTCCACTTGCGGGTTGCGTGAGTCGCGCGTGTACGATTCTTTGCGCGCATTTACAAATTCAAGGTCCCATTCGCCAAAGCGAAAGTGCGCAGTGCCATACGTTTTGAAGATGTCAATCTTGTTAATGCCGAGCGCTTTCGCTGCATTGCGGGCCAATTCTACACCGTGCATGTTGGCCACAAAATCGATGTCTGTGTTCGAACGTCCCAGCAATACGTCGCGCACAAAACCACCGATCACATACACCTCCACGCCCAGCTTTTGTGCTTCAGACTGTATGGCGTGAAATACGCGGTGCTCTATGGCGTGTGACAGGTTCATAATCGGCGCGCAAATATCGGAAAGGAGGCCTGCAATCCTGCGTTGAAAAAGAAACGCCGGAACAAAGTCCGGCGTTGCATAGTGATAGTATCTCGCTTCTTATTGCTTTAGCATCGATTGAGTCCAACGTCCTCTTCGATTGGTTACGTGCAGCACGTAAGATCCGGCCGGCAGTTGCGCAACGTTCAACGAAACCTGCGTTGCACCCAATTGCCACTGTTCCATCAATCTGCCTTGCATGTCGTAAAGCGTAATTTCGTTGACGTTTTCCATGGAGGTTAGGTCAAGCATAAGTTGGTCGTTCATTGGGTTGGGCCATACTTCAAACTGTATCTGTGCCGATTCGTCAACCGATGCCGTACCTCCCGTGAAGTGCAAATCGTCGACGTCGAGGGAATTGCCAACTTCGGGAAAATTACCGCCCCCTGCAATCATAATAATCACACATGTGTCGGGCGTGCCAGTCATCATGGGCACAATAGGTATGTCGAAATTGGCCCAGCTGCTCTGACTTTCAAAGATTTGAAATGAACCAATAGCGAGCGTGTCGGCAATGCTCTCAGCGTCGTTCCAACGAGTGAAAAAGCAGGCAATGCCGGCAAGGTCATCGCCATTGATTGTGCTGCGATATTGTCCTGAAAGGAAATTGGGTAAGTTGTTTACGGGGAATCCTGTAGTGCCGCTGCCTGTGAGCAAGTTCAACGACCCAGTAATTGCCACTGCAGGTGTTGCCATTCCTTCCATGTCTTCAGTGCAGGTGAGACTACAATACGAATTGCCGACTGCGCCCGGTGTTCCTTGAGTAACACCAAAGTCAGCACCTGTAAAAAGCGAGAGTATATTTAAGGTTGCCCAGTTATCAGGCTCAGGGTATCCCTGGGTGTCGTTCCAGTTTTCAAAGCTTCCATTGGGCACAGTTTGAGCCGATATACTTACGGCGCAAACCATACATGTAAATACTAAGTAGATTTTTTTCATGTTGTGAAATTGTAGTTTGTATAAACAAAAGTAGGCAGCATTAGCAAATGCAACTCTGGGCAAAAGTCTCTTTAACAACAATGATATGTCAGTGAGGGCTTCTCAATGCACAATAGAAAGGCGATACGCTCCTGTTTGCGAAAGAATCGTATAGATTCCATTGCACAGGTTGTCGCAGTTGTTTTTGCCGTACCGAATGTCGGACATCAGCAGGTTGCCATTCATGTCGAAGATGCATGCGGTTGTTTTTTCCGGCCAGAAAAAATGAGTGTTGGCCGGATTGGGGTATAAAAGAGTTGCCGATTCGGACTGCAATGCGACATGATTCAACACATTTGAATATCCGGGAGTTCCTGAGGTGATCGCCGTTTCAGACCCGCCGTCGTGAAGAAGAGCCCAGGTTTGATCGCTCACCGGAGAAAATCCGGATGCGCGATCGACGATGCGCGGTTTGCCCTCTTCCAGGCGATAGAGCATCAGTTCTTCGGCTGCACCGAGTTTGAAGTTGGCGTGTTGACGACCTTGCTCCTGGTCATCGTCCAACCACAGAAGCACAAAGCCATGAGCAGGCAGCAGCGTGTCGGGCAGTTGCCAGCGGTTCCAGTTGGTCGCATCATCGGTGAGGAAGCAGCCCGAAAGGGAGACTGCATTGCCCGTTGTGTTGTAGAGTTCAACCCAGTCGTCGTATTCACCTGCATTATCGGCCAGCAGGGTTTGGTTCGATGCACACACTTCGTTGATGCGCACCCCGAGCGATGAACGGGTCACCCAGTGAAATTGCGGGGTGCAAGGGAAGGATGTGTTGCCATTGAGGATGCCCCGATAAAACAGTTTGTTGTTGGAGGTGTTGAATAGCGGTCCGGAGTAGTTATAGATGTTCATTCCTGATTCCGACATCGTTCCTGAATTATAGGTTGTACCATCCCATGAGTAGTTTGCCTGCAGCGAACTTAAACTTCCTTCCACACGTGCTTTCAAACTGACGGCATTGGTGTCGATGCGCTGCACAATCCAGTGCGGATCGGTGGCCGATCCATCATACGATTCGAGTTGCTCCAATGCGCTGGCTCTGCGTGCTTCAATAAATGGCATGATACCAAGCGGCACATGGTCGCAGCAACCTTCCCACGGGGCGTTATTGAAGTCGTCCAGGTCGTAGCCGAAATCGAGCGAGTAGTAAGGGTCTTCTGCAACATGAGGCGCAAGGAGGTTTTGCCAGTAGGTTATTTGCTGAGCGAGTGTGTCGGGGTGGAAGTACGTCGCGCAGAGTACATCCAGGTGTTTACTGAAGAGCGCCCGATAGTCGCTGTTTTGCATGAGCCGTGTGTAGAGTGGGCGTTCTTCGCCGGCCGCCGACCAGTTGTAAACCGGGCGTGTCGACCAGTCGACGCCTATCCAGTCGATACCCAATGTATTGTCTAGGTCGTAGGGTATGAATTGAAATCGATCGGTCAGTTGATCGTGGTAGAGATAGAAATTATTCTTGAGAAAAATGTGGTTGTCCCAATTGCCAAGCAAAATATCGATCGCTGCTATCTTCAGATATTCCGATGCGTGAAATTGAAGGGGCAGGGCACAGGGCAGGTTAGAGGAGGGAGTGTTGTTGAGCGTTGAAATGAAAGAAGCGAGATCGGAATAATCGTCGAGATAGTCGTTCGTTTTTAGTTCGTAATGCCGGGTTCCCCATAATGCAAATTGGTAGTCGTCGGGGTTGTTGCTGATGAAGTTCAAATCGGCCGGGTAGGTGCATTTGTACAAGTTGCCATCGCCTTGGGCGTCGAAATACGCAGCCGTCATTTGTTCATCGATGTGTTCAAT
>CALQJP020000152.1 GCA_943330925.2 Chryseobacterium gleum | reverse complement strand
GGTAAAATCATCGGTGGTGGTTTGCCCGTTGGCGCCTACGCATCGACTGCAGAGGTGATGAGCCATGTAGCACCCGAAGGTCCCGTATACCAGGCAGGAACACTGAGCGGCAATCCGGTGGCGATGGCTGCAGGTATTGCACAATTGACCGAATGTTTGCGCCCGGGTTTCTATGAAGAGCTGAAAGAAAAAACCGACTACCTCGTGAACAACGTACTGAGCTATGCACGCGGCAAGAACTACAAGTTCAACATGTTCAGCATGGGCAGTATTTTCTGGGTGACCTTTTCTGATCAAAAAGCCATTCGCCGCAGCGACGAGATTGACAGCGAAGAGATGCAGAAGTTTGCGCCGTTCCACCGATCACTGCTCGAACAAGGCATATACCTCGGGCCGAGTGGATACGAGGTTGGATTTGTATCGGCAGCGCACACTACAGAAGATCTAGACCGCACCATTGCAGCTATGCAACATGCGCTCGATGTGGTGTTGGGCTAAGGTCAGAAAGGAAATCGGAGTACAATCATTGCATCGATGAGCCACGACTTCGTTGCCGTGCGCTTTCCTCCCGGCATGAGCACAAGCAGCAGCAGCGAAGCAATCATCGACAACCAAACAGACATACTTGCTTCACCCGTTGCAGCGCTCACACCTATCGCAGCGCATACGAGCAACACAGAAACAACACGCAGCGTTTTCTTACCCAACCAATCGAGCGTAGCGTCGGGAGTGGTTTCTACGAATAGATCTTCGCTCATCGAAAGAGCGGTAATCCACAAAAAGGAAGCAACCAGATTGGGCAGCTGCGATTGAAATTCAATTTTCGCTTGTTGCATCGGCCAAAGCACGCACAACACCATCCAGCAAGCGCCAATGACCATGTTATTGAGCAACGGTATGTTGCGCAATTCAACAGCAAATTTTCTTACGCTTGAGGGCAACCAATGTGAGCGGTACAAGAGAACAGGCAGTGCGCACAACGCAGGAATCAGCATAGTTTCCATTCCCTGAAAAGTTATACAAGCACCGGTTAGAGCAATTAGAGCAGGGCCTCGATGCTTGCGAATACCGTCATCGGTTAAAAACAAATAGGCAATCCACGTAAAAAAAAACACCTGTGCTACCAGCGTCCAGCGAATCCATACATCGCAACGCACAAACGACTCCACGCACCATGCAGCTGCTGCCATGGCAACCCACAAGCGCGAAGCGACGAGCCAGCGAATGAATTTCATTTGTTGAGAAACAGAAGCCAGTAAGCCACACCCGTAGCAGATCCCAGGAAGGCTCCCTCCATGGCTCGTGAAAGTTTACGCGTGCGCGCGGGGGGTTCATAACCATCGGCATAGATATCGTTGTACTTGTACTCCGGATGGCTCATGGTCTTCTCCCGAATCTTGATTTTAGGAATGAGCTGTATCAACGTATACATTATCGGTGGCCCCACAGCCGTAATGTAACCATCTCCACCCCACACAGAGACACCAGCACAAAGAGCGAATCCGACGGCGAAGGTGGGCCATGCTTCAAAATTTTGACGCGCGTCGTTTTCACCCGCCAGGTAAAAGCGCATTTCATCGGCCGAATAGATGTTGCCAAGTATTTCGTCTTGTTGGTAATACACCTCTTCGCCGCGACCTCCCATGCTCACACTGAAGACATCGTTCTTGTGGATTTCCCTCTTTATTACCTTACCATTTGGCTTAGTCATTTGAAGGAGAAGAACGGTACCGGTATCGGCCAAAACCGTGCACTTCATTTCGCGCCCGTTCATAAGCAGAACAGAATCTTGTGCGCTCGTGCCAAGCGTTGCAACGCAGAATACAAATGCCAGTACTAACCGAAAAATCATAAACAAATATAGTCGCACAAACCTCAAGCAGGAATTGCCAGTGCCCCCACCGACAACTGCACTCCGTTTATTTTGTGCAGCGCAGTGGCACATGCTTCAATGGTAGCGCCGGTTGTAATTACATCATCGATGAGGAGTATGCGTTTGTTTTCAAATTTCTCGGGTTCGCGCACCCAGAAAATATCTTTCACATTCGACCAGCGCGATATGCGTCCGCGGCGCGTTTGAGAAGCACTGAAGTGTGTACGCGTGAGGTTGTTCAATGAAATGTCTGCGCCCAATGTTTCGGCCATTCCCCGCGCAATACAATCGCATTGGTTGTAACCGCGCACATGCAGTTTCTTGGGGTGAAGCGGCACAGGCACAATTACATCAATGCCCTTCATACGTTCCGATGCGAGCAACTCATGCGCGAACAAAGCACCCAAGCGTTCGCCCACTTCCTGGTCGCCATGATACTTCAAGCGGTGAATGAGTCGATGCGAAATACCGTTGCGCGGCATGCTCAAAAATGCAGTTGCCGACTCCAATTCGATTCTTCCCCAAAACAACTTCTCAACAGCGTTGTCGCGTTCATCGTGCATTTGAAGGCGAGGCAAATGCGTAAGGCAGTGCATGCACACAGCCTTTTCGAAATGCATCAAATTGCGATTACAGGAAGAACAATACTTGGGAAAGAAGAGGGTTCCAAAATCAGTTGCGTAGCTCATGGCGATTAAATTTTCGCCAACGTTCCGAACACGCACAGACTAACGATATGCCTCAGAGGCATATCTATTCCAATGTAAGATACTACAGGAGATTCATGAAAATGGGCTTAGCTGCGTTCAGCGCGGAGTCGATCTACAATCGACGCCACTGCTGGGCACACCATAGTATTCTTATAAGTAAGATCCATGACCTGGTGCATGTTTTTGCGATCCGTGTGCGGATAATCGCGACACGCCTTCGGGCGCACGTCATAAATACTGCAATAATTATCGGCCCCCAGAAACGCGCAAGGCGAAACGTTCAGCACCCAATCATTGTCTTCATCAATGTGCAGATACTTTTCCGTGAAGTGCGATGGCTTCATGCCGAGGTGCTTCGAAATGCGATCAATATCTACATCGCGAAAAATGGGCGATGTCGTTTTGCAGCAGTTCGCACAATCGAGGCAGTCTATTTTGCGAAAAGCCTCTTCATGCAGCGTATGAAATGCGTTATCGATATCCTTCTTGCGAGCGAAATTCTGCAGGAACTTTTTGTTTTCCTTCTTGAATTGAGTGGCTTTGTTGAGGTGCTTGCGCAGTTGCTCCGGTAGTGAACTGCTCATTAGTGCGGGTCGCTGAATGCAGGGTTATTGATAAACGAGGTGTCGGTGAGCGTTTTCAAGAAAGCAATCAAAGCCAATTCGTCGACGTCATCCAAAAACAATCCTCCTCCGGCAGCTTCCATGAATGGGTCGATGGTGGTACTTATTTGTCCGCCGGTATTGTAGTGGCCTATTACCTCGCTCAGCGTTGCAAATCTTCCATCGTGCATGTAAGGTGCAGTCAATTCGATGTTGCGCAGTGAAGGTGTTTTGAACTTGCCACTATCGAGTGGATTACCTGTAATGGAAGCCAGCCCTGCATCAGCAGAAAATTCAGCGTTCAGTCCATTGTTGTGCATGAGATAGTCGCCCATTTGCATGCCTGCCGGACCATGGCAATGGAAGCAATCAGCGCCTCCCCAGGGTTGACCTGTATTCGGGTTTGTACCGCCTTCGGTCAAAAACAAATTGAAGCCGGTTTCTTCCAATTGTGTGAATGTGTAAGTCCCTGCGCGCTCTTTGTCAAATTTCGAATTGGCGCTTATCATGGTGCGGAGAAAAGAAGCCATTGCCTTTGCTGCACGATCTTGTGTTATTTCAGGAGTGCCGAATGCAGCCTGAAACATGGGCGGATACATTGGGTCTGCACTCAACGTGGCTATCGCGTTTTCCCATGTGTTGTTCATCTCGATGGGATTGGTTATCGGTTCAATCACCTGTTGCTCGAGCGTTTGCGCTCTTCCATCCCAGAAGTAATCGTAGGCCCATCCCAAGTTGACAAGCGCCATCGACTGTCGTGTGCCAACCGCTCCTGTAATGCCTGTGCTGAATTGATTGGGATCTGAAAAACCATGCTCCGGCAAATGGCATGAGCCGCAGCTCTGTGTTCCGTCGGCGCTCAGGTTCTTCTCCCAAAAAAGATAACGACCGAGCGCAATTCCTTCCACTGTCAATGGATTATCCGCCGGAATATCCATGGGAGGAAACAAAGGCGGTATTACCAAATTGTACGGAGTAGCTGAAAACGGCGGAGTAACCGGTATTTCAGGCTCGTAGGGTTGGCACGAAACAAGTGCGACAATCGCAAGCAGAAAACTATAGAAGCCAATTTTCATCATCTCATCAAAGGTAACAAGTCTTCATTCTGCACAAAATTCCAATCGGTAAGCGTGGTTAAAAACGCCAGTAAATCTGCCTGCTCCATGGGAGTAAGCCCAAGCGCATGTATGCGCTCATCCTTGTTTCGATGTGCTTTTCCACCTGCATTGTAGAAAGCAATTACTTCTTCGAGCGAGGTCATGCTTCCATCGTGCATATAAGGTGCGGTGAGTTGAATGTTGCGCAGCGTAGGTGTTTTGAATCGGCCCACATCTTCATCGCGGTGCGTTGCGCGTGCTTTTCCATCGTCGGCATACTCTTCTTCCAGGCCTATGTTGTGATAGTCCATATCGGTAAAGAACACTCCACCATGGCATTCACTGCAATGCGTTTCAGCCGAAAAAAACAGCTCCCTTCCGCGCAGTTCCTTTTCATTCATCTGGTCCTTTTTTCCTTGGAGATACCGGTCGTAACGACCATCACCCGACATGAACGTGCGCTGAAAGCATGCGAGTGCTCTTGTCAATACGAACGCATCGATACTGTCGCGGCCGTATGCTGCGCGCGCCAGCTCTTTCAAATAGGCATCGTCATTGAGTCGGGCCAGTATGGGCATCATGCTCGGACTCATTTCGGTGCTGTCGTGCAGGGGGGCAAGCGCTTGTGTCTCCAACGTGGGCACACCGCCCTCCATCATGAGGCGCTTCATCCATGCGAGATTAACGAGCGTGGGTGCATTACGCTTACCCGCTATTCCGTGCAATCCGGCACTGGTAGTGCGGCCATCTGTAAACGCTGCGCTCAGCACGTGGCACGAACCGCAATTGACTGATTCATCTTCAGAAAGTCGGCTATCATAGAAAAGTCTTCTACCCAACTCCACCCTCAAACGAGAGGGGGAATTGTCTGCCGGATATTCCAGCGAGGGAAAACCGGCCGGCACGCGTACCGCAAGTTCACTATCGGTTAAATGAGGTTGCTCCACATCGCGGCATGCAATGAACACAAACATCATTGCAAACCATCCATACCTCATGGCTCGAGTGTAAGAGCTGCCACGTAGTTGTCCATGAAATTGTTGGTGAGATCGGGGTTGGTACCACCGTGCGTAATAGCGTCGAATGCAATATTTACATCGTTGCCTTGCTCAGGCGAAAAGATGCGATCCACATTTACATGCACTGCAAACAAGTGGCTGGTTCCATCGATACCAACGCTGAACGCAGGTGAAGTATAGGTTCGGTAGCTGAAATCGTCGCCTGCATGAATGGCTATTGGTGACAAGAGCTCCACGCCCTCCGTGCCGGTAGTATCGGCCTTGCCTTCAAACTTTGCGAAGATGTAACCGGTATTCCATACCCAAAACATACCCTGAGAGCCGGCCACACTGAGCGGGCTGGAGCTTGGGTATTGAGCAGGATCCTGATCCTTGTTGTAGTCGCGATCAACGCCAACACCAAACTTAATGGCGGTGTATTTTCCTGCAGGTACCTCGGCCGTTATGCTGTTCGTGCCAGAGAAATCAACCAACATGAAATCCTTCACCAACACTTCGGTTCCGTCTTCAGCCACCAGCTTCAGAAACGAGATGTAGTTCATGAACTTATCGGAGCGAATGCGATTTCCGAAATCGTCCATGTACACTTGTTGCATTTGAAAAGGAGCTCCATCCCAACGGGCGTCAAAACTCACCGTTGCGTAAGACTTTCCGGGAACAGGGGTCGGCTCATCATCCTTGCACGATTGTGCAACCAGCACAACGAAAAGAAATCCAATAACACTCCACGTACGATTCATGACACTCTCAATTTCAATGTACTACAAATTTAACCGACAGAAACCCGAAACAACCTTGAAAAAAAGGAAAAATGATAGATATTAGTAGCTTTCGTGAACCACAACTCTATGCCATCTTCCAACAGATTTACCATTATCAAAGCCAGCGCAGGCAGCGGCAAAACGTTTCAGCTCGTATTGCACTACCTCAGCTATGCGCTGCGCATCGACAATCCGGGATACTACAAGCACATACTG
>CALQJP020000151.1 GCA_943330925.2 Chryseobacterium gleum | reverse complement strand
TAACCCGATCGCAATGCATTTCCGATTCCTTTGTTTACCTCGTGCCGTATCAGTCGAAGCGCCGGAAACGATGCAGCCTTTTCCATCACCTCATCGGCCGTGCTGTCGCTGCTGCCGTCGTCTATTACAATCAGTTCGTAGTCGGAAGAAATATCGGGAAGTAGTTTGCAACACAAGTCAATCACACGACCAATATTGCCTGCTTCGCTGTAGCAGAAAAAAAATAGAGAAAGCGAGATTTTCGGTTGCATGGTTTTTTGTGCAGCGCAAATCAAATCCGAAAATCAATACAAACTATCAGATTCGTGTTTGAATTGTTATGGTTGATTCAACCGTTCGTTTTTGCGTAGCAAAAAAATGAGCTGCACGCATGCGATGCGAACAATAATTTCGTGGAATAGTGCACGCATGCAATGCGTGCCTACCGTCAATTTCGCGAAGGGCTACCTAAAACCTATTACCTATAACCTATTACCTGATACCTATTACCTAGCGCCTATTACCTCTTCAACAACGCCTTCTCCAGCACCTCATACATTTCGTTCACGAAATGAAACTTCAGTCCTTTCAAATAGCGTTCATTGATTTCGTCGATGTCTTTGCGGTTGCGCTCCGACAGAATAATTTCTTTGATGCCTGCGCGTTTGGCTGCGAGTATTTTCTCTTTGATTCCACCTACGGGAAGCACTTTGCCGCGCAGCGTTATTTCACCGGTCATGGCCAGGAATTTCTTTACTCTGCGACCGGTGAAGGCCGATGCGAGCGCGGTAAGAATCGTAATACCGGCCGAAGGTCCGTCTTTGGGTACGGCACCTTGAGGCACGTGCACGTGTACGTTTTTAGTGTCGAAAATTTCGTCGTCCAGCTCTAACAGTTCTGAGTGTGCTTTCAAATATTCCAGCGCTATGACCGCGCTCTCTTTCATCACATCGCCCAGATTGCCGGTGAGTGTTAGCTTTCCTTTTCCACGTGTGAGCGATGTTTCTATGAAGAGGATGTCGCCGCCTGTTGGGGTCCACGCAAGCCCCGTTACAACACCCGGAGTATCGTTGTCGGTGTACTTGTCTTTTTCATACGAAGGACCGAGCACTTTCAACACTTCTTCTACATTCAAATCGGTGGTGAATTTCTCCTCCATCGCAATTTGTTTGGCGCGGTTGCGAACGAGTTTGCCAATGCGTTTTTCTAGCGAACGAACACCGCTTTCGTTGGTGTATTCTTCAATCAGTTTTACCAACACAGCATCGCTAAAACGGATGTTGGTTTGTGTAATTCCATTTTCGCGAAGTTGTTTCGGTACGAGGTGTCGCTTGGCTATTTCAAGCTTTTCTTCAACCGTGTAACCTGTCACCTCGATAATCTCCAATCGGTCGCGCAGCGCGGGTTGTATGGTGCTGAGTGAATTGCTGGTAGCTATAAACATTACCTTCGACAGGTCGTAATCGAGCTCTACATAATTGTCGTAAAACGCATGGTTCTGCTCCGGGTCGAGCACTTCGAGCAGGGCACTCGAAGGGTCACCGTGAATACCTTGTCCCACCTTGTCAATTTCATCGAGCACAAACAAAGGGTTCGATGTGCCCGATTTTTTCAACGATTGAAGTATGCGCCCTGGCATGGCGCCAATGTACGTTTTCCGGTGTCCGCGTATTTCCGCCTCATCGTGCAAGCCGCCCAAGGCCATGCGCACATATTTTCGACCGAGTGCTTCTGCAATCGATTTTCCGAGCGACGTTTTACCCACGCCCGGAGGTCCGTACAAACAAAGGATGGGCGCTTTCATGTCGCCTTTTATTTTCACCACGGCCAAGTGCTCGATGATTCGCTCTTTCACTTTTTCCAAACCGAAATGATCGCGGTCGAGCACTTCCTTTGCATGTTTCAAATCGAAGTTATCGTCGCTGTATTCGCTCCACGGCAAGTCGAGGAGTGTGTCCACGTAATTGGCCTGCACACTGTATTCGCCGGCTTGCGGATTCATACGCTCCAGCTTTCCTATTTCTTTTACAAAAGCTTTGGCAACATGTTCCGGCCATTGCTTGTCTATTGCACGGCGCTTCTTCTCTTCAATCTCTTCCTTCATCGGGTTGGCGCCGAGCTCGTCCTGTATCTGCTTCATTTGCTGTTGCAGGAAGTATTCGCGCTGTTGCTTGCTGATGTCGGTGTGAACCTTCTTCTGAATTTCATTTTTCATCTCCAGCATCTGCATTTCCTTGTTGAGCAACTCCAGCACTTTCGATGCGCGTTGTCCTAAGTCTGCAATCTCGAGGAGCATTTGCTTTTCCGATGTTTCAACCTTCATGTTCGAAGAGATGAAATTCGTAAGGAAACTCAGCCCGTGTATATTCTTAATGGCCATCGACGCTTCGTTCGGAATGTCGGGCGATAGGTGAATAATCTTCAGTGAAATTTCTTTGAGCGATTCAAAAAGCGCTTGTTGCTCTTTGCTTTCGTTGTTGCGATTTTTTTCAGGATAAACCTGCACCTGCGCTGAGAAGTAAGGGTCGGTAGAAACCAAGCCTGTTATTTCGAAACGCTTTTTTCCTTGCAGAATAACGGTTGTGCTGCCATCGGGCATACGCAACATGCGCATGATGCTGGCTTGCGTACCAATACGATGCAGATCTTCGAACGTAGGCTCTTCGATGTCGGGGTTGGTTTGTGTTACAACACCAATCACCTTGTTGCCCTTGTTCGCTTCCTGCACCAGGCGAATGCTCTTGTCGCGTCCTACCGTAATGGGTATTACAACACCGGGGAAGAGCACGGTGTTGCGTAAAGGCAAAATGGGCAACACTTCGGGAGTGTGCTCATTGTCCATTTGCTCTTCATCTTCAGGTGTGATGAGCGGTATATATTCATGGTCTTCCACTTCAGGGTTGGCCAAGTATTGTTTCCATTCTTTCATGCTGTTCAGCTTATGGGGGCAAGATAAGGAGCCCCGTTGTGAGGCGGGGCTGTTTTCAAGGGATATGCCAAGCGATAAAGACTGACTTTATGACGCGCTGTTGCGATCTTGTGCTGTTTCCTCGAAGATGGATAGGAGCAGTTCGCGCATATCGTCGGTCAATTGTTGCGATCGGCGCTGCATCACTTTGTGGATGGTAGCAAAGGCTTTTTCAGGGTTGTATTCTTCCCAGCCTTCAGGGCCACCCCACGAAAAGGAAGGGACGTGTTTATCGGGAAACCCGCCACCGAATATGTTGGCATTCACGCCTGCAACTGTTCCGGTATTGAACATGGTATTGATGCCACATTTGCTGTGATCGCCCATGATGAGCCCGCAAAATGTCAGTCCGGTGTCATCGAAATCGGCCTTAGCGTAGCTCCATATTTTTACGTTGGAGTAGTTGTTCTTCAAATTGGAAGTATTCGTGTCGGCGCCCAGGTTGCACCATTCACCAATGAGCGAGTTGCCTACGAAGCCATCGTGTGCTTTGTTGGAATGACCGAAGAAAATGGAGTTCGATACTTCACCGCCCACCTTGCACTGTGGCCCGATGGTGGTGGCGCCGTAAATTTTTGTTCCCAACTTCAAGGTGGCATGTTCACCCAAATAAAAACCACCGCGAATGTGCGATCCCTCCATCACTTCAGCATCTGCGTCGATGTAGATGGGGCCGTCCAGTGTATTGAAAGTCGATGCATACACCTTGGCTGTTTCATGCACAAAGAGCAACTCCGGGTCACCGATAACCGTGTTGGACGGATGCAAAGCTTCAATGGCTTTGTTTTTCGGCAGCAGACCGAAGTCGAAATTCATCGCCATGGCATTGAGCGAAAACAAATCGGTAATGCGTTCAATCCATTGCAACTCTGCTTTCGATTCCAACACGTGTTCACCTTGACTCCCCATGCTGTCGGAGCAGCGGGCAAGCACCGTTTCTCCTTTCTTGAGCACATCGCCCGGCAGCATCGATTTCAGTTCGTTCAATAAAGAGCTGGTAGGGAAGAGCCTCGCGTTCACATGCAGTTGCATTTGTGCCGATGGTTGAGCGAAAAGGGTTCGCAGCGTCAGGCGGCAATCATGAACAACCTCGGTATTGAGCGCACGCGCATAACGCCGCGACATGGTCATCATGCCCATGCGCAAATCGCCTACAGGGCGTGTGTATACGAGCGGTAAAAAACGACTCCAGAGATGATCTTCGAAAAGGACTATTTGCATGAGGGGATAGGGGATAGGTATTAGGTATCAGTTATTAGGTATGAGGCATGAGGTGTGAGGTATTACATGTACTTGCTTATGCTGAAATTTTCCATTTGTCATTTGTCATTCGTCACTAGTCACTAGTCATTCGCCACTCGTCATTCGTCCCTCTACCACGCGCCTATCGCCGTCGTCACGCTGATGTGATTGCTCGGGCCGGCGAGGTGATAAATAGATCGGCCGTAGCTGATGTGGAACTTCGAAACGCGAATACCGAATCCATACGAGAAGCCGGCCATACCGGGTTTGTCTTCCAGTTTCAGTTCCTGGCGTTTGCGGTAATTGTAGCCAATGCGCAAGTGCATGTTTTTCGAAAGAATGAACTCGGAGCCAACAGTAACGTGACGCATGAATTTATCTCCCAGCTCCCATTTATCCTTCTCGATGACTTCTCCTGTAATGGGGTCGGTAATGATGACCCGGTTGGGGTTTTGCCAAACAAGATCCCAGCGTTGCATGTTGGAATACACCAGCGAGAATCGGAAGGGTGCGTGTGCCGGACGTTTTGCGATTCCAATTTGCATTTGAAACGGCAGTTTCTCGCGGTTGCCTTCCGTGAAGGTGTTCAGTTGATATCCGAGGTTGCTGAACACCAAAGAAGCAGAAAAGTTTTTGGAGGCCTTGTTGTAGGTAAACCCACCCTCGAGTGCCAAGGCTGTTGAGGTGTAGTTGGCCAATGCCGAATACAAGGTCTTCACCGCTAGTCCACCACTCCACAAGCTGTCTATTTGATACCCCGCGCTTACTGTCCAGGTGTAATCGGAGGCTGAAAATTGTCCGAGTTCGAAACCGAGTGCGTCCAGTTCTGTTTGATCGCCGTAGTTGCAGTATTGCAATGTGCTTCCGAGGGTTAAACGCGGCTTCACGCGGTGAGCGTAGGTTGCGTAGCCCATTGCAATACCATCAAAATAATCGACGAAGCTCAGCCCGATTTTTTGGTGCATGTTGCTGTCGAGCAGCGAAGGATTGAATTGAGCCAAATGAACGTCGCCATCCTTCACTGCGAAATAATTTCCCCCCATGGCAGCCACACGCGCAGACCCGGGAATGTTGGAGTAATTAAAAGAAGTAAGCCCGCCGATTTGCGCATGCAACGCACAGGAAAACAGGAGCAATGCGGCTAAAGCGAAAAAGTACATTTTTGACATCGGCTGCGAAAACGAATGTGGAGGTTGGTTATTGTGCGAAGATAGGGAAATGCGCGGTGCGAAGTGCGAAGTGCGATGTGCGATGTGCTATGAACGCCACACCTAATACCTAATACCTCGTGCTTCGCAACTTAAGGACGCATTGCCATGCGCCCCTACCATCGGAATATCGTGACGCGCACGTCGCACGTCGCACCTCGCACTCACTCACACCTCCTTCCACTTCCATTTCCCATTCCACAGGAAAAGCATCGAAAAAAAGCCGAGCGCGATGAAGTAAACCCAGTCGGCCAGCCACACAAGATGGATGGGCCAGTGCCAGTTGTAAATCATCACGTAGGCTGATGCAACATAGATGATGACAGTGCACATTTCTACCACAAACCCGGCAATTGTATTGCCACTGCCTTCTACGGTTGCCAGCAGAATACTCGTGAACGCAAACGTGAGCATAGCCGGCAATACAATTATCATGGTGTCTACGGTTTGCTCTATCACATGCGCATCGTGTGTGAAGTGCCCGGCTATCCATTCCGGATAAAGCCATAGCCCATGGGTGAGCAATGCAATGGTGCAGAAGTTGAGAAACATGAGGCGTTTCATCACAGTGTGCAATTCACTTTGCCTGCGCTCTGCAATGAGGCCCGAGATGTACGTTTTCGCAACCGTGCTGAATCCTCCAACGCTGATGTAGGCGAGCGTATACATGTTTCGAACGATAAACGATGCCTGCAATTCCGACTCTCCCATGCTCTCCACAAACTCATAGAATACCGTCCAGATGCCTAAGCTCAGCACCATTTGCAAAGCAAGCGGTCCGCCCAGCTTGACAAGAGACGAGGTGAAGTGAGTGGGTACTTTGAACAGCCACTTGCGAGCGGCATATCCTTCGGGGTGAAGCTCCAGGTTCACGTCGTCGTTGTGTCGAAGCAGTGTGTAAATAAGAACGAACAGGAATGCAGCGCATTCGGCGCTCACGGTTGCGATGCCCGCCCCTTCAAC
>CALQJP020000150.1 GCA_943330925.2 Chryseobacterium gleum | reverse complement strand
TGATTATTGCGTTGGGGATCACCTCTTCCCATTCCGAACAGAGAAGTTAAGCCCAACAGCGCAGATGGTACTACCGTAACTGGTGGGAGAGTATGACATCGCCAATTTTCGAAAAACCCTTGGGTAATCCAAGGGTTTTTTGTTTTTAGATAGTTCTAAATAGACCCGCTGAATTCAATTAGTTTTGTAAGCACAACATCTTATATGAATCACCTCTTTCGGAAAATTGCAGTGTCCCAACGTTTCTCTGAAACGGAGCTGAAAATGCTGCTCAAAGAACTGAGCGCGCTAAAGCGCGCATTGGAAGCGAAACAGAACGTTAATCCATTGGAAGTTCGCCCTAGCTTGTGCGCATTGCAACTATATGCTTATTCAGGGGTTAAACAAAATGAGGAAGTAAACGCATTCATCCAATCTATCGAGAACGATGATTACGCAGCACCTTGGTCTGAAGCTGTCACGCAACTTTCAGCTGCCCTTTTTGCTGATCTGCAAATGGGACGAGTAGGTACCTTGCTCGAGAAAATTAACGACCAAAAGTCGTTGACTTCTTCCTCGGATGCTTCGGAGTTAGTGTCTTCCTTGAGTGATTCACGTCTTTCCGGATTGTATGAAAATAAAGTGGATGAACTCAATATTGATTTTTCAGTTCAAATTCTTCCATTTCCTCTTGAAGTGCTCGACCCTCGCATTGTGCGGGTAGCGCCCGGCAAAGCCAATGAATTGCACAGACACGCCCACGAAACGGTATTCATCTTCCTGGAAGGAGAGGGAAAGGTACTTGTGGACCAATTCGAAAACACGGTAAAACCCGGAGACTTCGCGTTTATTCCTCGTTGGTGCAATCACCAATCGATAAACACCGGAACTACTGACCTCGTCTTCTTGGCTGTAGCCGATTTCGGACTTACCGGAAAAAGCTTTGTGGGCAATTACCTCAAGACAGCACGAATGAAGGGGCATTCAGCCAACCAGTAAGCGTATTGCCTTTGGTATTACTCGTATACTGGCCGGAGAGTTGCCGACATATTCACCATCTAATTGTATCGGATTTTCTTCTCCAGTTACAAGTATGTTGGTTGCTGAGTCATAAAATACTTGTGGGTGATTAATCGGTTTGCATCGCATGATTCTTGGAAGATATGCGAGATATTCCCAAAAGCCAACTTTGGCAAGCACTATAGAATTGAGTATTCCATCTGAAGTATTTGCTGCCGGGGCTATACCCATGCCTTTACCAAACCACTTCCCATTAGCAACTACTACGCTCAATAGAGGACCTGAATACATCTTTTTATCCATTCTTACCTGCATTGATTTCTTTCGATAGAATGGCAAAGAGGCAATAATTGCCCGATGGTAAGCCCCCATTGCGGTAAGCCCTCTTCGGTATTTGTTTACTCTTTTTGCAATTCGCCCGCCCAATCCAATGTCCATGACATTCAAGAAATACCGGTTGGATGATTTGCCTTTGTCATCAATAAATTCAACTAGTCCTCCGTCGGAATATTGAATCCTGTTCGTTTGAAGCCGTTGAACGAATTCGCTGACATTGGAAGTAAAGTTGAAATTTCGAGCGAAGTCATTGCCCGTGCCGCAAGGGAGAATGCAGAGAACGGGAAGTTCATCAGCAGATTTACCACAGCTCATTAGGCCGTTAAATATTTCATTTACTGTGCCGTCACCACCAAGAGCTACAACATAACTAAATCCTTCAATGGCGCAGTATTCAGCAATTTCATGTGCCGAACCGATAGCGGTAGTTTCAAAGCAGGAAATTTCGATTGTAAGATTTTCAATAAGTTGTGCATAAGCCTTTTTAGCTTTTTGGGAGGAGCTGTTGATGATAATGGCTAAGCGCATTTTATTCGCGCAATGTAGTTGTTTCATTTGCTTCCCGACCTGTATTGAGTTGGGAATGTTTTTAGTATGAATAAGAGATTATTGTTTATTCAATTCGGTTTCAATTAGTATTCTTGTCGCTCAAACCACTGCTATGAAATCTTGGTATTCTACCCTTGCACTTCGTGATATTCAAAATCAATATGGCTCCGCCTCATGGATAGTATCTGAAAATCAACTTCAAGATAACCTGAGGCGATTGGCGTCATTCACTGGTGATGTGGCCAAGATCCTATATCCGGTAAAAGCGAACCCGGCAATACCTGTGTTACAGGTATTGGCTCGAGCGGGTGCAGGTGCTGATTGTGCCAATCTTCATGAAATTAATGACGCACTCCTATGTGGTTTTCCGCCACAACGCATCGTTTACAATAGTCCTGTACAAGATTTACGTACCATTCATTTTATGCTGGAATCAGGAGGAACGGTGGTTATTGACGATCCTCAGATATTGATTCAGTTACAATCTGATTTAGTTGACTCTTCCACTCTAGGCAACATTTGGCTTCGTATTAATCCATCAACGAAAGTTGAGTATACCAATAAGGATGAGCTGCAAGAGCTCATGGCACATGGAAGTGAGTCTTCCAAATTTGGTATTCCTGAGGAAAATTTAGGAGAATTGCTCTCGCAGTGTAGTCTCCCTATTACTGGGTTACACTTGCATGTAGGCACGCAAATGGACAATTTGGAGTCGTTCAGCAAAGCAATGGCAAGCTTGCATCGTGTTGCTGATGTGCTGATTGATTTGAGTTTCGAAATAAAGCACCTGGATATTGGTGGAGGTCTGGGGATTTCATTTGCCGATGGAAAGGAATTTCCAACTATTGAACAATGGGCTCAGTCGCTTATTCCGCTGCGCAAAGATTTTAATTATTACGCCGAGCCGGGACATGCACTCGTGGGTGATGCCGTAGCACTATTGTCAACTATCGAAACAATTAAATCTTCACGCGGAAGAAGGTGGGGTGTGTGCAATGTGGGCACCGATCAACTGGCGAAAATTACATTGCTGAAATGGGAACATCCGGTATACTGCGGTCATGGAAAATATTTGAGTCATCATGGTAATGATGCCTTGGCAGGGCCGCTGTGTTTTGCCGGTGACATTTTACTACATAACACCGATTTGACAGGAGTCGAAGTTAATCAACCGATACTTATAACAAAGGTTGGAGCTTATCTATTCGCTTTGTCAAATACGTTTAATGGACGCACAGCACTGCCTTGGTTGACGTTGAGACATAATGGTGAAATGGAACTTTCAGTGCATCGAGAAGAGCTATTTAATCGTGTGTGTTTGCAGCAGCCTGTATTCCAAATTCAAACTAATACGGAGGTTGAACTTGTAGATCCAGATCATTTTCACCATTTGCAGAGCGACTATATTGCACATCAAATGCATTTGGACGAGTATGAATTTGTTAGGCTCGAGAAGATGTCGGAAAAAAAATATCGCTTTACTACTCAAGTAAAGTCCTCGGTGGGTTTCATTTCTATGCCCCTTGCTATTCGGATTTTCGGTGATGCTGCCATTGTTGCCATTTTACATGATGCAGGTGCTTCCACCAAAGATCATTCTGTGTGGGGACAAAAAATCTGTTTAGACTATTTTGGAAATGTAAGCTCATCGGCCCCATTGGTATTCACATTGACCTTAAGTCATTACTATCGCATACACGGCACTCGCAAAATGGCAGTGGCTTTTGAGACCGAAGAAAAGGGGATTCAAGGTGTTTTAATCGCGCATCATTGATCTTTTGAACACCTTATTTCACTCTGTGTAACATTGGTGGCTGATGGCGTCACTTGTTGTAAAGATGTTTGCACCGAAAATGGCAGTTATGAAACAGTTTTTTAGACTACACAAAAGACAGATTCTTGCATCTCTATTGGGAGCTTCAGCGGGATACCTCTATTATGCTCTTGTTGGCTGCTCAAGCGGAGGATGCATAATCTCATCAAGTCCTTATATAAGCTCTGCGTATGGAGCCATAATGGGTATAGTCGCCGTTGGGCTTCCTGAATCGAAAAAAATCAAAACAACCACAAATAATGAGTAATCCTACAATTATCGACGTCCGCACACCCGCTGAATTCATGGGGGGCCACGTTCAAGGAAGCATTAACATCCCACTGCAGGAAGTTCCTGCTCGCGTTGCAGAAATCAGCGCAATGAATCAACCTATCATATTGTGCTGTGCAAGCGGCAACCGAAGTGGTCAAGCTACCATGTTTCTTCGTCAGCATGGTATTGATTGCAGTAATGGCGGAAGTTGGTTAGATGTTAATGGTGCCGGTTAAAAGAAAAAACATGTTTGATTCAATAAAGAAATTATTGGGCTTGGCTCCCAAAGTCAATTACAAGGATCTTGTAAGCAAAGGCGCGCAAATCATTGATGTGCGCACGCCCGGTGAGTTCACGTCAGGCCATATTCGAGGAGCGGTAAACATTCCGCTCCAATCCATTTCTTCGCAAATGGCGCGAATAAAAAAGGATAAGCCGGTCATTACATGCTGTGCCAGCGGTATGCGCAGTGCTTCTGCAAAATCAATTCTGAAGTCGAATGGCTTCGAAGAGGTGCACAATGGAGGTGGCTGGATGAGCTTGCAGAGTAAGCTATGAGTAGAGGACGGCATTGCTTACCTTTGCAGCTGAAATGAGTTATACCCTTGTCATAGTAGGACGCCCCAATGTTGGAAAGTCCACTCTTTATAATCGCCTTACCGGAACCGATGATGCCATCGTAGATCCTACAGCAGGTGTTACCCGCGATCGAAAGTATGGAATTGGTGAATGGGGGTTAAAGTCTTTCGTTGTGATTGATACCGGAGGTCTGGCAGAAGAAGATGAAGCCGGGTTCGAAAAGGAAATCAACTCCCAAGTAGCATTGGCCATTGAAGAGGCTGACCTCGTATTATTCCTGGTGGATGGTAAGGAGGGGGTTACAGACGGCGACCGCTTGATTGCTCAGCGTTTGCGCAAGTCGAAGCGCCCCATTGCGTTGCTTTGTAACAAGGTCGACACATCCGACAAGGAAATTTGGATGAATGAATTTTGGGAGCTTGGACTAGGCGACCAGATATGGCCTATCAGTGCCAACAATGGTTACGGTACCGGCGACTTGATGGAGTTCATCGGGGCGAAAGTTCCTTCAGATGAGGAGTCAGAGGAGGCTGATTTGCCGAAAATAGCCATCGTCGGAAAACCGAATGTTGGTAAAAGCTCCCTTATAAATGCTCTCTCCGGGAAAGACCGTGCAATTGTGAGCGATGTGGCAGGTACAACGCGAGATGCCATCAACACGGTGTATAAGGCGTTCGGACAGGAGCTTATTCTTATTGATACAGCGGGATTGCGCAAGCGTAAGCTGATTGATAATGATATCGAATTTTACAGTTCCATTCGAACCATCAAGGCCATCCGAAATAGCGATGTATGTCTGCTGTTGATTGACGCCACAGAAGGAATAACACGTCAGGATCTATCCATCTTCAAAGAGGTAACCGAGGCCAATAAGGGCATCGTAATATTGGTTAACAAGTGGGACTTGGTTGAGAAGGATCACAAAACGGTCGATCAGTATTCCGCAGAATTGCGTCAGAAACTGGCTCCGATGACGGATGTCCCGATTTTTTACACATCAACGGTTACCAAGCAGCGTATACTTAAGGCTCTTGAAAAGGCAATGGAAGTGGCACGTAACAGGAAGGTGAAAATTCCAACAGCGAAACTTAATGAGGTGATGCTTCCCCTTATTGAAAAATACCCGCCACCGATTTACAAGGGAAAGGATGTGAAGATTAAGTACGTGACTCAGTTACCCACAAAGTCCCCTGCAATAGCATTCTTCTGCAATACGCCTCAATATATTAAGGATCCTTATATGCGTTACCTCGAGAATAAACTGCGCGAGCATTTCAATTTTGAGGGTATACCGGTGCGTCTTTATTTCCGAAAAAAGTAAGTGACCATTGGGAGTTTTATCGGATTTTGTGTATTATATTTGTGCAGAACTTGAAAAACTTACTCTATGAAAAAACTATTTGTAGCGACGCTTCTCGTCTTTTCGTCGAGTTTTTTGTCTGCTCAGAAAGATTCTACCTCTCTTGAACTGGGCCTGAATGTAATCCGACTTACCAACTTTTTGGGTTTGGTCGATGATCCTGCAGAATACGAAGACTGGAATCCTTACATGTTCACCGCCGGTTACAATGCAAGTCGATTTCATATGCGTTACGGCTTGGGATACAAGTCGGTTTATCGTGTAGAAGAGCCTTCTGATGCAAATGGACAATCCACCTTTGATACGACTTCGAAAGTGACGGATATGCGGTTTGGAGTTGGTATTCAGTTTCAACTATCGCCAAAGTGGACTTTCAAATTGGGGGCTGATTATTTCATAGCGAATCGCTATGCATCGTATGAAGCGAAGTTCAAAGACTTGAACGGCGAGCTAATAGAG
>CALQJP020000149.1 GCA_943330925.2 Chryseobacterium gleum | reverse complement strand
GTGAGCAATAGCTATGAGCACGCGGATAATGACCGTGTGTTGATGGAGACAGCCATGCGAGAGAGTAGCGATGAATTGATGGCGAGAAAGGAAGCTCTCAATGCATTGCTTACGCGGCAGTCGCACGTGCTGGAGTCATTGAAGGAGGCCGCATCTGCTTTGTTTCCGGGTCGCACATCGCTTGAGAATGAAGGTTTGCTGCAGCTCGCCGATCTGGTGCAGGAGGAGATACAGAAGCGACACATTGCGGAATCGCGCAAGGCACAGTCCGAACAGCGATTAATTGACATCATTGAAAGTTTGAATCTGGGCATGGCCCGTTACGACCTCGAGGGCAGTGTCACGCATGCTGAACATCGCTTTGCGGAGATTTTTGGAAGGAGTGCGGATGAGCTGATAGGCATGCGTGCATCCGATTTTCCAGCGGTTGTCATGAACGCTGACGAGTCGGCGAATGCTCGGCCAATTAAATTCTACCCGGACAACTCCGTTTTCGAATCTCCATTCAAGAATGCCATGAACGAGGTTTCTTGGTTGCTGTGCACCACAGCACCACTTTACGACGATGCCGGCAAAGTTGAAGGAGGAGTTATTGTTGTGTTCGATATTACTGCCCGTAAAAAACTCGAACAGGAAATGCGCGAGGCTAAAAAAGAGGCTGAGGCCGGACTTGAATTGCGAAAAACCATTTTAGCCAATGTGAGTCATGAGTTGCGCACGCCTGTGAACGCCATAGTAGGTATGGCGGCATTACTCTCCTCAACCAATCTCAACGACCAGCAGCGCGAATACTTGAAAACGATGCGCTTTTCATCGGATGGCTTGTTGGTGCTCATCGACGATTTACTCGATGTTTCTCGAATTGAAGCAGGCAAGGTTGAGTTGGAAGCGATTGAATTTTCGATTCGTGATAATTTTTCTGAGCTTACAAAATCATTGCAGTTGCGAGCGCAGGAGAAGGGGTTGTCGTTTACATGGAAGATGGATGATCGCATACCAACTTGTTTGATAGGCG
This sequence comes from Chryseobacterium gleum, assembly GCA_943330925.2. Lineage (GTDB taxonomy): Bacteria > Bacteroidota > Bacteroidia > Flavobacteriales_D > Sanyastnellaceae > JAIBBG01. The sequence goes on along the minus strand of CALQJP020000149.1, from coordinate 5,405 downwards.
ACGTGCATCGCCTGAATCAGGTTGTAACCAATCTCATAGGCAATGCAATTAAGTTTACTCCGCAGGGCAGTGTGCAGTTGGAGATAATGTATGTAGCTGAGACGGATGATGCGCAGGATATAGCGTTTAGTGTGACCGATACAGGCATAGGAATAGCTGAAGAGCGCCAATCGGCGGTGTTTCTGGCATTTGCTCAGGAAGACAACAGCACTACCCGCAAGTTTGGTGGTACAGGATTGGGACTGTCTATTTCGAAGCGAATAGTGGAGCTCATGGGCGGTGAATTGGAACTGAGGAGCGAGAAAAATGTCGGTACTGCATTTTCGTTCACGTTGCGCTTGAAAAAGGGCAACGCGGAGGCTCCGGAGCAAAAGTCATTTAAGCCGGATCTCAGCGGCTCGCGAATTTTATTGGTGGAAGACAACAAGGTGAATCAGTTTCTCGCCAACTCTCTCCTGAAGTCATGGAATGCATGGGTCGATATCAGTGAAGATGGACAAGATGCTGTTGATCGACTTTGCAGCGAATCGTACGACTTGGTGTTGATGGATTTACAGATGCCCGTTATGGACGGTTTTGAGGCAACGGAGCACATACGAGAGGTCCTCAAGTCGAAGGTGCCCATCATAGGACTTTCTGCCAATGCATTAAACGGTGAGCGAGAGCGCAGTTTGGAGAAAGGGATGGACGAATACGTTTCGAAGCCTTTTAGGCCGGAGTTATTGTACGAGAAGATTCACGGCTTGATATTCCGCACGTGATGTAATATTGCCGAAATTCCAATTTTGAAACGCATAGCCATTTTAGCATCGGGTGCCGGCAGTAATGCGGCTAACATCCTTGACTACTTCGAATCAAAGTCGGTTGCCGAAGTGGTGCTCATCGCCAGCAATAAAAGTGATGCAGGTGTTTTACAGATTGCGGCAAGGCATGGCGTTCCAACCTATATACTGACAAAGGAGAACTTTAGGTTGGGTGACGAATTCATTGGCGTGTTAAAGTCACTTCAAATCGATTTCATTGTGTTGGCTGGTTTTCTTTGGAAAGTTCCTTCAGCGATGGTCGCGCATTTCCCGCAACACATCATCAATATTCATCCGTCGCTGTTGCCCAAATATGGAGGCAAGGGCATGTACGGTCACTTTGTTCATGAAGCTGTGCATGCCGCGCGTGAGACGGAGTCGGGTATCACGGTGCATTGGGTGAATGAGCATTATGATGAAGGAGCGATCATTGCTCAACACCGCATTGAAATTTCAGAGAGCGATTCCGTTGCCGACATCGAGAGTAAGGTTCGCGCGCTGGAGATCAAATGTTTTCCCCGCATTTTGGAGGAAGTGTTAACGACTTGTTAAGCGAGCTTCATAGTCACCTATCTTCGCACCGACTCAAACGTAATCCTGTGAACCGAATCCATCCCGGAGCGGATATACCCGCTTCTATTGTTGTATTCCTTGTTGCCTTGCCATTGTGCATTGGTATCGCGATTGCATCCGATGCTGCGCCATTTGCTGGAATTATAGCCGGTGTAATTGGTGGCGTAGTGGTCGGTTTGTTAAGCGGTTCTTCGCTGAGTGTTTCCGGTCCGGCAGCAGGTCTTGCTGCTATAGTTGCGTCAGCTATTCATGATTTGGGTAGCTATGAGGTTTTTTTATTGGCCGCATTTATCGCTGGAATTTTACAGCTCGTTTTCGGTTACTTCAAGGGTGGCGGTGTAGGTCGATATGTGCCGAATGCAGTCATTAAGGGAATGCTCGCAGCAATCGGCATTTTGATAATTCTAAAGCAGATTCCGCACTTCGTAGGGTATGATGCAGACCCGGAGGGAGAGGAATCTTTTATTCAGCCCGACGGACAAAATACCTTCAGTGAATTAGGAGTTGCATTGAGCCGAATTTCGCCATTGGCTACGTTGATTGCTTCGGTTGCTTCGGCTATTTTGCTGTTTTATCAAACCGGATTCATGAAGAGGCAGGCGTGGGTGAAGTATTTACCGGGCCCGCTGGTGGCAGTGGTAAGTGGTGTATTGCTCAACATGTTTTTGGTGCCCGATGGTCATGCATTGGCACTTTCAGATGAGCATGTGGTTCAGATTCCGATGTTCGGTTCGATGCAGGAGTTATTCGGATTCATCACCATGCCTGAATGGGGTGCAATTGGGAATTATAAAGTATGGGTTACGGCCGTTACCCTTGCTATTGTGGCTTCGCTTGAAACATTGCTGAGTCTTGAAGCAGCAGATAAGCTCGATCCGGAGAAGCGCATCAGTCCGGCCAATCGCGAGTTGTATGCGCAAGGAACGGGTAATATGCTTTCCGCTTTAATTGGTGGATTGCCTGTAACTTCCGTGGTGGTGCGTTCATCGGCAAATGTCAATGCCGGAGCAAAGACCAAGGCATCGACCATTCTGCATGGTGCACTGCTCATGGTTTGTGTATTTACCATTCCCGGTATCCTGAATATGATTCCGAAGGCAGCTTTAGCAAGCATTCTCATTTTAACTGGCTACAAGTTGGCCAACATAGATCTTTTCAAGGAATATTACTCGCGCGGCAAGCAGCAATTCATACCATTTATCGTAACAATTGTAGCAATCATTTTTACCGATTTGCTCATCGGAATATTAGTTGGAATCTTGGTGGGTTTGTATTTCGTGATGCGAAGCAATTTCCGATCAGCGATGGTTCTCGTGCAGGATGGAGACAAATACCTAATTCGTTTTTCGAGAGAAGTTTCGTTTTTGAATAAGTCCAGGTTGGTTGATTACCTGCAACAGATACCCGATAATAGCGCGGTACTTATCGATCCATTGCGCAATGAGTTTATGGATCGTGATATCGTAGAAACAGTGAACGACTTCATACTGTCATCTCCGGCAAAGCGTATTCGTGTTTACGTCATGCGAGATAACCGCCATGAAGAAATTTTCAATGATCCATTCCGGTTAGAAATGAACTAATGTATAATTCAATGAAAGCTTACGATAAACTACTACTCGAAAACAAGGCATGGGCTGCTGAGAAGGTTCAGAATGACCCGAATTATTTCACGAAATTGTCCGGTATTCAAACACCCGAATTTTTATGGATAGGCTGTAGCGATAGTCGCGTGCCGGCCAATGAAATCACTGGCACTGCGCCGGGAGAAATATTTGTTCACCGCAACATTGCTAATATGGTGGTGCATACCGATGTGAATCTTTTGAGTGTTTTGGAGTATGCGGTAAAGTTTCTGAAAGTAAAGCATGTGATTGTTTGTGGTCACTATGGTTGTGGCGGTGTGAAGGCATCGATGGCACAACACAATTTGGGTATCATCAACAAGTGGGTCATGCACATCAAGGATGTTCAGCGTATACACGCTGAGGAGCTTCAGGCCATTGGCGATGAAGAAGCGCGCACCAATCGGTTGGTCGAGTTGAATGTGATTGAGCAGGTTACGAACCTCGCTAAGACGTCCGTTATTCAGAAGGCCTGGAAGGATCGTCAGGCTCCTCATTTGCACGGTTGGGTATATGGGTTGGAGAACGGACTTATCAAACCGATTTTCGAGTTGCCGGCCGGCTCACGCATCGATCCGCTCTACGAGTACGACGATTTATAATTGGACGTATAAAGAAGCTTAGGCCCATCTTACCTTCGCGCCATGTTCGATTGGAAGGAAATAGGATCGTGTTTCATGGTATTGTTTGCGGTGATTGACATCATCGGCAGCGTGCCCATTATCGTCAAGATAAAAAATACTTCCGGCAACATTCAGCCCATTACCACCACGTTGGTTTCGTTTCTGCTGATGGTGGTTTTTCTTTTTCTGGGTGAAAGGTTTCTTTATCTCTTTGGTGTCGATGTGAATTCGTTTGCTGTTGCGGGCTCGTTCATTTTGTTTTTCATTGCGATGGAAATGGTGCTCGGAATCAAAATCTTCAAGCAGAAGGAGGGAACGGAGGGCGCGGCCTCCATTGTGCCGCTGGCATTTCCAATCATTGCCGGTGCAGGCACGTTTTCAACCTTGATTTCCCTTGGTGCAGAGTACCATCAGGTGAATATTCTGGTTGCGATTGCCCTCAACATGCTGCCGATATTCATTGTGTTGAAGTTGACCAATCGCATTGAACGCGCATTGGGTGTGGCCGGAATCAACGTTGTAGAGAAGATTTTCGGAATCATACTATTGGCCATTGCCGTGAAACTCTTTAGCAACAACATCCAGCATTTGTTAGGATAACCACCATGACCAGTATTACAATCTACACCGACGGTGCTGCCAAGGGTAATCCCGGCCCAGGTGGATATGGAGCAATCTTACAGAGTGGTCCGCACTACAAGGAAATTAGCCAGGGGTTTCGACTCACCACCAACAATCGGATGGAGTTGTTGAGTGTGATTGTATGTCTTGAGATGCTCAAGCAGGACGGCTGTGAGGTGGTGGTCTATTCCGATTCGAAGTATGTGGTGGATTCCGTGGAAAAGAACTGGATTGGAGGCTGGGTGAAGCGCGGATGGAAAAACGTGAAGAACCCCGACCTATGGAAGCGATACCTTGTTGTAGCTCAAAGGCATAAGGTTCGATTTAAGTGGATTAAAGGTCACAATGGCCATCAGATGAATGAACGCTGTGATTTTCTGGCCGTAGAGGCGAGTAATGGGCGCGATTTGCTGGTAGACGCTTGGTATGAAGCGAATAAATAGGGACTAGGTACAAGGTGCGAGGTACACAGGGCGCACATGCCGAATAATGATTTTCCAAATGTTTACTTGAGCATTTTCCGGGTAGCGACGCACTGTAGTGCGTCTGCTTGCCCCCCACTTTTTTTGTTTTCTGTTCAGCAAACGCGGTTGTACATTCGCGCCATCGTCGGAAAAACCGTCGATTATCTGATTAAACATTCAATACACAATGCGTACAGATTTATACCAAGGTCACGATTATTATTTGATGGATGAATTGCTCACGGAAGAGCAAAAGCTGGTTCGCGATGCAGCCCGGGCATGGGTGAAGAAGGAAGTGTCGCCCATTATTGAGGAGGCGGCAGAAAACTGTAAGTTTCCTCAGCATTTGCTCGCTGGTCTTGGTGAAATCGGTGCTTTTGGTCCTTACATCCCTACCGAATACGGGGGTGCAGGTCTCGACCATATATCATACGGGTTGATTATGCAGGAGCTCGAGCGTTGCGACAGTGGCTTGCGCTCTACTGCTTCGGTGCAGAGTTCTTTGGTAATGTATCCGATTTACAAGTACGGAAATGAGGAGCAGCGCACGAAGTATTTGCCCAAATTGGCTACCGGCGAATGGATGGGATGTTTCGGTTTGACAGAGCCCGACTACGGCAGTAACCCGGGCGGTATGCTCACCAACTTCAAGGACATGGGCGATCATTACTTGCTCAACGGCGCCAAGATGTGGAT
>CALQJP020000148.1 GCA_943330925.2 Chryseobacterium gleum | reverse complement strand
TACCTCATGTCGCTGCTGGCCTTGCTCATGGGCATGCCGCTTCCCATTGTGAACTTGATTGCCACGCTCATCTTTTTTATCGGCAATCGCAGGTCGACCTACTTCGTGCGCTGGCATTGTACCCAGGCGTTGCTTTCTCAACTATCGGTCTTCTTCCTCAACAGCTATGCGTTTTGGTGGACCATCAGCATCCTGTTTACAGACGCCGAGATATCGAATAATTACATCGCGTATGTCATTACGATAGCGCTGTTCAATCTGTTTGAATTTGTTTCCACGATTTACACCGCTATTGAAGTGCGAAAGGGAAAGCATGTGCGCTGGTGGATTCTGGCCGATCTTACCGATCAACTTGTAAAGAATAGAGAATCATGAAGTCAAACTCGCTTTGGGCCATTGTTATATTGGGAGGATTCGTTGCGCTTTTTTTCTGGCTGCGCAGTGTAGACTGGGTGGGAATGTTCGACCTGGAGAAACACACCCGCGATACGGAAGAGAAGCTCGGCGATTTGTTTTGGGAACACCTCGGCGATGAGGGAGATCAGATTACTGACACCCTAACAGTTGGGGCCATGGACTCCCTGGTGAGCAGAATATGCGATTCTAATGGAATCCCCCGCGAGCACATCAAGGTGCATGTGTTTCGCGCCGATGTGGTGAACGCGTTTGCTATGCCGGGCGGACATTTGGTGGTGAATTCTGCACTCATAGAGGACTGCAAAAATCCGGAGCAATTGTGCGGAGTGCTGGCGCACGAGATAGCCCACATCGAATTGCGTCATGTGATGAAGAAGCTGGTGCGCGAAGTGGGTATGTCGGTGCTCGTGAACATGACCACAGGCGGCGGTGATGGCGGACAAGTAGGCGAGGTGGTAGGCGCACTTTCATCCAAGGCATTCGATCGCGACATGGAACGCGAGGCCGATATGAAGGGCCTGGATTATTTGGTGAACGCCCACATCGACCCGCATCCGTTTGCCGATTTTCTCTACCTCACCGGCGATGGTGAATCCGAAGAGGCTTTCGAGTGGCTGAGCACACACCCCAGTTCAAAGGAACGCATGGAGTATGTGTTGGAAGAAATAGGGAAGAGGCAGTTCGAAGTGAAGCCGGTTATTGCGGCGGCAACATGGGAAGAGCTGAAAACGAATATGAAAACTGAAAACACAACTGTTCCCCAATAATCGTTGTATTCTCTGCGCCTCTGCGGTTAAAAGAAATCAATCACAGAGGCACAGAGATAGCAGAGGTAAAATCAGAGACGCACTAGCTTACCCTTTCGCTTTACGATGTTTTTATAGTCCCACTGAATTCCCTTTGACTAGCGGAGCCAGCGTTTCAAGTCTTTGAGATTGATTTCTGCAACATCATTATAGAATACCGACGCGTCTCTAAACTTTTGCCCGACCACATTCAATCCTGGTTCATCAAAATCGGCCCCGCTCCAAAACATGAGGCGAATGCCCGGTTTCTGCTTGCTGTATCCCACGATGGGGTTGCCATCCAGAAACCAAACAGGGTGGCCATGCCATACTTTGTTTTCTGAATTAGTCAGCAAGTTGGTAATGTGCGAAGCGAGTAAAGAGCAAATAGCTCGGTTGTTTTGGTCTTGCCGATTATTATATACAGCAATGTCTTCATGAATGAGATTGGGTTGTTTCAGGCTAGCGCTTTTCGGTTTCGATGAAGCCGCTTGCTTGTCTTCCTGGATGCGAAACTTCACCATTTTCTTAATCAACGCCAAGGGAAGCGGTGCGTTGATTGGAAATTGAATGGCACCCTTTGAAGTCTTGTAATTGGTGAGTTCAGCTTTGAAAGCGACGATGGCGTTCGGAGTAGGGTAGAAGCCTATGTGCGATTTATAGGCAGCATAATAGACCAGCACTTTGTTCTCCTTGAAAGCAGGCATACCATAGCTGATGGTTTCAGTAGCCTTGGGAGCGGCTTGTTGTATTGCTTTTCGAAGCTGCTCCAATTTCATTTGAACCGCTTCAGTTTGCTCGCTGTGGTAATCTTTAATGCTATGGATGGCCATCTTCAATTGATTTGCTAGTCTCGAATCTTTATGCGACGGCAAGTTTAACCACAGACGCCCACACCTCCATTCCCTAACACCTAACACCTAACACCTACTCCCCAGTCCCTTGTCCCCAGTCCCCAGTACCCTATCTTCGCGCCATGGCTCTCAAAGACGAAATAGCACGCAGAAAGACATTCGCCATCATCTCTCACCCGGATGCCGGTAAAACCACGCTCACGGAAAAGCTTCTGCTTTTTGGTGGCGCCATTCAAACGGCAGGCGCGGTGAAGAGTAATAAGATCACCAAAACCGCCGCGTCCGACTTCATGGAAATCGAACGCCAGCGCGGTATCTCGGTAGCCACCTCGGTGATGGTGTTCGAATACAACGGAATGCAGGTAAACCTGCTCGACACTCCCGGTCACAAAGACTTCGCTGAAGATACCTACCGCACGCTCACGGCTGTGGATAGCGTTATACTCGTAATCGATAGCTCGAAAGGCGTGGAGGCGCAGACCCGCCGCCTCATGGAGGTGTGCCGCATGCGCGATACACCCGTGATTGTGTACATCAACAAGATGGACTTGGAAGGACAAGATGCCTTCGACCTGCTCGATGAGCTGGAAGAGGAGCTCAACATCAAGGTGCAGCCTTTGTCATGGCCCATCAGCAAAGGGTATTCGTTCAAAGGTGTGTACAAGCTGTACGACAAAACCATCAACCTGTTTGAGTCGCTCAAGACGAAGGTGAGCGAAGAGATTATTTCCATCAGCGATTTGAGTGATCCGTTGCTCGATCAGCTGGCCGGAGAGTATGCACAACAATTGCGCGAAGACGTGGAGCTCATCGAGAGTGTCTACGACCCGTTCGATCGTCAGAAATACCTCGAAGGCAAACTGGCCCCCGTGTTTTTCGGTTCGGCCATGAACAACTTCGGGGTGAAGGAACTGCTCGACAAGTTCCTGGAACTGGCGCCGATTCCTCAACACCGCGAGTCGAGCGTGCGAGTAGTAGAGCCGAGCGAGAACAAGTTTTCGGGTTTCGTATTTAAGATTCACGCCAACATCGACCCACGTCACCGCGACCGCATCGCCTTCTTGCGCGTGTGCAGCGGCACGTTTGAGCGCAACAAGTTTTACCATCACGTACGTCTCGACAAAAACTTTAAATATCCCAACCCCGTGACGTTTATGGCTTCGGCCAAGACCACCATCGACGAGGCCTATGCCGGCGATGTGATAGGGTTGTATGATACCGGTAACTTCAAGATAGGTGACACCTTAACGGAAGGTGAGGACATGATCTTCAAAGGCATTCCGAGCTTCTCGCCCGAGATCTTCAAGGAACTCGTCAACAAAGACCCCATGAAGTCGAAGCAGCTCGAGAAGGGCATTCGTCAGCTCACGGAAGAAGGTGTGGCGCAGCTCTTCGTGCAAGAGCCCGGCAACCGCAAGATCGTAGGAACCGTGGGTGAACTTCAGTTTGAAGTAATACGCTACCGCCTGGAGCATGAATATGGCGCTAAGTGTGAATTCGAAACCAAGACGTTTTATAAAGCGTGCTGGATAACGACCGACCATCCCGATAAACTCACAGAGTTCAGACGCATCAAAGGCCAGAACATGGTGAAGGATAAAGACGACAACGATGTATTCCTAGCGCCGTCGTCGTTCATGCTCGATATGGAGCGGAAGAATTATCCGGAGTTGGAGTTTCACTTCACGAGTGAGTTTAAGGTGGCGCATGTCTGAACTGATTCTTCTTCGCGGGTTGCCAGGGAGCGGAAAAACTACGCTGGCTGCGGTTTTAAGTGAAGAGGGCAAGTATCCCGTCTTCAGTGTCGACGATTATTTCACCGATGAAAACGGGCATTATGAATTCCGATTCCAGGAAAATCATCTCGCTTATAAGCAATGCGAAGAAGGCGTGAAGGCCGCCATGCAGCGAGGTGTATTGAAGATTATCCTTCACAACACGTTCACGATGGAGTGGGAGATGGAACCCTATTTCAAATTGGCGGCCGAGCATAGCTATCGCACGCATGTTGTCACGGTTGAAAATCGCCACGGCAGTGCCAACGTGCACGACATACCGGATGACCAGGTGGAGCGCATGCGAGCGAAGTATGGGGTGAAGCTTTAAGTGGAGACTGGGGACTGGGGCGGATTGTGAGGTGGTGTGAACTTCGTTGGTTTTGGAGTGTTTAAGCGATATGAAAACAGCAATTATCATTCTTGGGGTCGTAGTGGTAGCGATGGCTATTTACAGCTTTAGAACCCGTCACCGTGTTTCACCTGAAAAGAAAGCATCTATGATAGCAGAAACCCCTAAATCGTTTTATGAATTGACCTACACCGATATCGACGGCAAACCCGTTTCTATGTCGGCCTACAAAGGCAAGTATGTGTTGTGTGTGAACGTAGCCAGCAAATGCGGCCACACTCCGCAATACGCTAAGTTGGAAGCTCTTTATGAAAAGTTCAAAGACAAACTTGTAATTATCGGTTTTCCATGTAACCAGTTTTTGGGTCAGGAGCCTGGAAGCGAGAAGGAAATCGCAGAGTTCTGCACGAAAAATTACGGCGTTACTTTCCCTCTTTCATCCAAAATCGATGTGAAAGGAAAAGACCAGCATCCTGTGTATACTTGGTTGATGACCAAAGATGTCAACGGAGTATCAGACGATAAGGTAGAATGGAACTTCCACAAGGTGTTGGTTTCCCCTGAAGGTGCTTGGTTGAAGGCTTTTGCTGCAGGCAGCGATCCGATGGAGATTGCAGCGGCGATCCAGTGATTAGGTATTAGCTGTTAGGGATTAGGTTTTAGGTGATTATGGGCTTGAATACCTAATCGCTAAAACCTAATACCTAATACCTATCACCTATCACCTGTTCCCTAATTTCCTTCCGTCACAACACCATGTGACACCTCTCACCGCTCGGTGTGAGTTTGCATCTTCTCCAAGGCCTTGCAAATAGAGTAGTCTTGTTTCATCAATTAAACTACCATGAAACAGATTACCTACCTATTTGCAGCATTGCTGATTTCTTCTGCTTTGGCTGCGCAAAGCATTCCCAATGGCGATTTTGAGCATTGGACTACTTTCAATTTTTTTGAACCTACCGGTTGGATTTCTTCCAACACGGAAACCATTCATGCCAACAATTGGATAACCGCGATACCAGCCATCGGTCACGATGGTGGCGGTCATGCCATACACTTGAGTACCGACGGACAAAACGGAAGAGTGATGCCTGGATACTTTTCGAACACCACGGGCGATCCGCTGCTCGGCCAAGGTGGCACAGAGTACCATGAAATTCCTCACTCTGTAAAAGGATACGTTCGCTACCATACGCTTGGAGTGGATACCGCACTCGTGATTATCACATTCACGAAAGAAGGAGAAGTTATTGGACAAAAGCTATTATCCTTCAGCGGAAACCAGAATTGGTTCGTAGAGTTTAATGAGCTGCTGGAAATTTCAGATGTGCCCGACGCAGTAGTTGTCGCGGCCGTTTCCAGCGATGTTCGAAACCCGGAGGTCATGCAAACCGGAAGCTTTTTGGAGTTGGACGATTTGACCTTTGAGGGCCGATTCGCCTTGCCCCAGTTGCCCAACCATGATTTTGAAACTTGGCAGCAGAAGCACATCCATCATGCGAATGAATGGAAGGTGCAAGGTCGGTTGGTGGATAGGACAGAGGCAACACCATTCGGTAGCTATGCCTTGTCCATGACATCCTATTCAGATTGGGAAGGAAATGTGCATTCATCAGGAGTTACAACCGGTTACATGGGATCAGGTGGCGAGTGGTTTGGAGGATTTCCTTATGGGATGCTTTCGGATACTCTTCGCGGTTGGTACAAATACCTCTCTGATGGATCCGATGCAGGTTGCCTTTCGTTGGAAATGCTCAACGGAAATGTGAGTTTAGGGGGAGCCTTTTACCAGTTCTACCCAACCGAAGATTGGACCTATTTCGAAATTCCGATGCATTTGAATCAACAGCCCGATACGCTCCGCCTTCAAATAATGTCTACCGCATATCCATTCGATGAAGCGATTGCCGGCAGCACGCTGTACATCGATAATTTGCAGTTGACTTCTCAACCTTTGCTACTAGAGCAGTATAAAATAGAGTCACCGGGTAAAGCGTATCCGAACCCCGCAGTGGCATTGTTGCATGTTCCACTACCTCCGAATTACAAGGGCGACATCCATGTGTTGGTGTATGATGAGCAAGGGGCATTGGTAAAAACACACAACGAACACCAACCCGAAAACATCCTTCGATTGCCTTTGGAAGATCTTGCTCCCGGAAGCTATAGCTATGAGGTACGAAGCAACGAGTGGTTGTATGGAGGACGGTTTGTGAAAAACAGATAAGTTCTCAGGAGGG
>CALQJP020000147.1 GCA_943330925.2 Chryseobacterium gleum | reverse complement strand
TGCTGCTACGGTGTATGCGGATGCACTTACCCATGGGCTATAAATTTCGATCCGAATGCTACGTGCAATTCGGGAGCGTGTTTGGTCCTCCAGGAAGGCTATGTGTTTCACGATGCCGATGAAGATGGTGTGTGGGATACGGATGAGGTGCCCGTGGCCGGTGCAGAGTTGCATTTCTATCCGATGGGTATAACAACCATCACCGATAATGAAGGGTTTTTCTCGGTTGGTGTGCCGCTGGAGGTTGTGCAGATTTCGTGCGAAACGAATAACGTGTTTCCCTATGTGACCACCGATAATAACATCGATTATTCCGTTGGCTCTGTTCCGGATGATATCTTCTTCGGTGTTTCTGAACAAATGCAGATTCAGCAGATTGAAGCGGAAGTGATGGTGCCTGTAGTCGGTTATCCGTGCGATATGCTTACCAATCACTATGTAGTCGTGCACAACCCCGGCAATGTGCCGCTCGATGTGGCAGCTTGGGTGCAGCCCGATGCTATGTTCACCGATTTCATTCCGCTCACTGCGATGGTCGACACCATCAACGGCCGTTATTATTTCGACACGGTGTATGTATCGCCCGGCTCATCGGTGTCGTTGCCTTTCCGCTTGCTGACGCCTACGGCCGACAATGCCGGAGCGCTGTTGTCGATTGAATGCGGAGCGTTGGGGTGGTTTACGCCTGAGTTCTATTCGGTGGATTCATCTGAAGTTGTAACAGAGCTTACTTGTGCATACGACCCGAACGATAAAGCTGGCTTCCCTGCAGGCTGGAGCGACGACCATTATGTGTTGGTAGGTGATACCATCGAGTATCGCATTCGCTTTCAGAACACGGGCAATGCTCCCGCGACAGATGTCATTGTAGAAGACACGCTCGATCTTTCGCTGGATGCAAACTCGTTTGAATGGTTGGGTTCATCGCACCCGATGACCTATGCCTATTACCCGGAAAGTCGCTCCATGCATTTCCGTTTCATGGGCATCATGCTGCCTGATAGCGTCAACAACGAACCGGAAAGCCACGGGTGGATACGTTATCGCATGGTGGCTCAATCTACTGCTGTGCACGACGAGCTCATTGAAAACACAGCACACATTTATTTCGACAACAACGAAGCTGTTGTTACGAATACAACCGACCATCGCGTGTTTGATTGTGCAACGTTTACTCCTCAATTGGAATATAATAATGGAGTTCTGGAAACAGTGAGCGGAATGAATTACCAATGGTATTACAACGGAATGCCATTGGCGGGTTCAGACGGGGCAACGGTGGTGCCTTTTGGAGAGGGGAGTTATTGCGTCACGGTGCAACATCCGTTGGGGTGTATTGCAGAGCAGCAGTGTGAGCAGGTTACTGCGCTAGTCGAGCAAGAAGGTTTTCATTTCGAAATTATTGCAGATGCAGGTAGTATCAGAATAGTTGCATCTGAACCATTAGAGAATTGTCGGATTTATGATACAAATGGGCGTATGATTGAACAACACGACTGTCAGGGAAAATCAAACGCAACCTTTTCTGTAGAGCTACCTGTCGGTCTCTATTTTGTGAATTGCACATCTTTTTCGAATCAGGCGTGGGTACTAGCTTTTGTGCGGTGACATATTATCAATCGCAATAATCCCCAAACGCCGCAATGAACATCAGCAAATCGGCTACACTCACGTTGTCGTCGCTGTTGAGATCGTATGGGCAGCAGTTACCATTGCACCCGTAAGCCGCGTTGAACATCACCAAATCGGTAACTCCTACTACAAGGTCTTGATCGAAATCGGCAGGGCATGAAAGTAACGAATTATTCTCGAGCTGCAACGACGCAATGCAGCCGTCTTGGCCGGTTACAATCAACTCGTAGACACCTGCACCCAGCGTAAAACTGCCGGCTGTGTTCGAAAGACTTTGCGAAGGAATCTCGAAAAGAAAAGGGCCGTTGCCTGTGGCTTGTATCGTGAAGGCCGACTGCGTTCCACATCCGATGGGCGATTGCGTAACGGTCACCTCAGGAGAAGAAAGAATATTGACAGTTAGGTCGACGACGCTGTCGCACCCCGCAGCGCTTACCAGTGCGTATTGATATTGCCCGGATGTATTTGTGATGGATTCATCGGGTAATGTGTATGCGCCGCAAGAGGATATTGTCGCCGTATTGAAGGAGGGCTCGCACTGACTGCATGCCAGGGGTTGGTCGCCCACGCGATGCACCCACTGCGGAAGCCCCCAGCCACCGCCGCTCGCTTGATTTGGGATTGCATTCGGGTTATAGTCGCATGCAGCTCCGGGTTCATTCGGATTGTTGATTACACCAAGCGATCCATTGCTGATGTAAATCTTCCGATCGGGGCCCAGTTGCAGGCCATAACAAGAAAATGAGTTGGATAATACCGGATATGCGGTGGCAAGAATATCGGGAGCATTGCCGGTGCTGAGGTTGAACTGTACCAGTAGTGAACCATCGCTCACATAGAGTAATTCTCCATTGCAGGAGAATTCAATACCGTATGTACCTCCGGCTGCGCCTACAAATGGATAGTCGAGAATGATAGGGTTGCTAAGCTGACCTGTGCTGTTGTTGAAGTCGAATAATTCAGCGTCTTGAAAGAAAATATTCGCCACTGCGATGCGGTCGAATTGCGGGCTACCCTTCATGAATCCCGCTCCATTGCCATGCGTGCCACCCAGCGTTGAAACCACAGGAGTGGTATTAATGCCCGAGGCCGTTATGGCGAAGGCGAAGAACGTGTCGCCCGGTAAATCGTGCGTGACCAACCAAAAGCCGTTTCCTTGTGCATTGGGAATAATGCACAGTTTCTCAGATGTGGTAGCGAAGAGGGAGATGTTTTTCTGACCGGCTACGATATCGCCCAACCCACCGTTGAGCGTCATGTCTACCACGTTGTAGCGCACACCTCCGCCCGAAAATTGCTCGTCGATGGTGATGAGATAATACTGATTTGGACTCCCGGGCTTTTCGCATATCACAGCTGCTGTGGTTGACGAGAGCTGACCACTCGTGCTTCCGAGCAGTCCTGTGCCATTGGGCATGGGATTGTTGGTTGCATTCCAAACCGTGGCTCCATCGGTGTAAAAAAGTAGCTCACCGGTTACCGGGTCGGACACACTTGCCGCGCCTTCTGAAGCCTGAATGGCAAAACCGCCTTGATACGATGGGGGAGTGGTGTTGAAGTTGATTCCGGCTTGGTAGCCATAAACCCAAAAGTTGTTTTGGTTTTGGGAGTGCGCGCAATTGGCTGCGATGATAGAAAGTGTGAATAGTCGCAGTCCTACGCCAACAAGATTTCTCAAATTCATGGTCCTTAAAACAAGACCAATTTTAATTGGTTCAGCTATGCCTGGCCGATTTTAGGTTATGTATTGAATTCCTAAAAAGAGCGCATGAAAACCTCCAAAAACGTCGGTTTTTGCAAGGGAAGTTTCAAAGACTTTTTAAAAGTCTTGTTGCTTCAAACTAAACAGCGTTGACCTCAGTCGTTGGCAACCACACGGCCGAAAGTGGCCTGAACCTGACGGGCATTGTTGCCTTCAATTTTGTGGATCGCCTCAATCTGCTCCGGTGATGCTTCGAAAATGTGTTTGGTTACGTGCCAACGAACGGATTCGGTGTACGGCGGAGTGGTCAACGATCCTCGGTAGTAGTAGTACTGCCCCATCAACTCGGCACTCACTGATCCAAATAAATCAGACAGCTTGACCTGTCCCGCCGGAACAGCTTCTTTCTCGTTTTCATTTTTCGGAATTGAACTCAGGAAATCGGCGATGAATTTACTCTCCTTGCCTTCTTTGAACAGCGCTGAAATGACGAGGTACTGAGGTGTGTCTTTTTTATTGGTGTCCGGCATCATGGAAACAATATGCATCTCCATCGGGAATGACATGCCATCGATATGGTGCTCCGATGGGGTGTGGAAATGGCACTGTTTGAAATTGAATAATGTGTCGTCTTGAGTAATAGTACTTCCTTCATTGAAATCAAGTTGGACGGTGTGACCGAGGTTTTCGATTTTATTAATGCTATCCTTGAAATAGAGCGAAACCTTGTGGTGCCCTTTGTCATTGGTGGAAGAACTGATGTTGATTGGCGACTGCTCCATACCATGATCAAGACCGGGAAGAATGGCCCCGTCTGTTTTAACGTGAGCTTCTTTGCCTTTCAAGGTATCTGCACCGGAAGTCTCACCGGATTGGCCTGATTTACTTTGATTGCAAGCAAATAGTACAATGGAAATGAAAATCAGAAGCGGTGAAATTGTATTCTTCATGGTTGTATAAGGTTAGTTGTTTTAATTGGGGTGGCTGAATTTATAGGTAGCATTCATTTGCAGGCGCAGGGCGGATTGTTTTTCTCCATTGATATTCAACCTTTCACCGGCAAGAACCTCATAGCCGAATGATAAGTTGCTGAAAACCTCGTAAAACAGGTTCAATGAAGCGTAGTAGCTTTTCCAGTAATTGCCGGGGGCAAGGTTCTTGTTCTTTTCCACATTCAAGAAGCCCGCGGTAAAAGAGGAGTAGAGGTTGCTCTTCCAAAAGTGCTGGTACGACAAATTCAGGCCGTACATGTTGAGTTTTTTCAAGGTGGATGTACTATCGAATAGGGCATCGTAATTCAGTCCTGAAGCGCCCTGGATATAGCGTGCGATGCCCGTTCCTCCTACCGCTTGGAATTTGAGTTTGTCAGAAGAGCCGACGTTTATCATGCTCATGACATTCGCACCATATCCAATTAGGCTTCGTGCCTTGTCACTTTCATATCGAAGTTCACGCACTAGTCCTGCGAGCTTCAGAAAACCAAACTTGCCATTGATCTTATAAGCTGCAATCACGTCGGGATAGCGAATTGGAAGCGCGGTGATGGATCCACCGAGAGATACATTCTCTCCCGGATTTTCAAGGGAAACTGAAAGAGTGTTCTTTGACTTGAAGGTGGAGAACTTAACCTGCGGTGTTCGGGAGAGGGTAGAACTGTTGGGGCCTTCAAAATCAACTACGGCCGGATTGACACCTTCATCGAAAAAATTGCTCCAGGTCATTCCTACGGTTAGAAACTTATATTCTGCGAACGCATGACGCATTCTCAATAGGCCTGTGGCGTTGCTTGCATCGTTGTGGAAGTCACCTTCGAGCTTTATCTTCAATATGTTTGAACCAAAAGGGCGTGTATAATCGAAGCCCGCTCGTGTCTGTTTTGCTGTGACAAAGAAATTGGGCGTTTTCGATTGGCCAAACTTGATATTGGCCGGAACGAATAGATCGCTGCCGCCTAGGTTCTGATCGTCCAACGTAAAGACCGTGCGTCCGAATCCATAAAAGTGAAAGTGCCCTTCCTCCGTGTGAGATGTGGTCGATCCATTCGGCTGAACGTTGCCTCCGGGCAGGGAACTGCCATTACCGTTGGCACTCTGGGCATTTACCATATAGTCAGCGATGATGAATACCGCGAGCAGAAATACTTTTTTCATAAATAATCAACCTGAATTACGGTGTGAAAAGTAAGCCCAATCAAGCGCAGGATCATTGCATTATTCTCGGGTGTGCAAAACTGCTCCTTTGAGGTCTGGTCCGAAAGATGGCCCTGTGCTTTCAATTGAAAACATCGAAAAACTCCCAGTACTGAAATAGCCCAATCAAACCGATGTATATAAGATTGTTGATTGTGAAGAGTCCGCTGGCGAATGCACTCCAGCAATGGTCCTTGTGTATGCGGTAATTCAGGATGAGCAGAGGGAGTATAAGCACCAGCAACAACAATGGAATGTAGGAGGCCAGGCTAACCAATGCGTTTGTGGGAGATTGATAGGGTGCCGGGAAATAGAAAACTGCAAGGTTGCTGCTCAAAACATACATGTAGTAGAATAGGACAAGCCCAATGGGAAATAGGATGAGCTTCAGCAGCGTGTACTTCTGATTCTTCTTCGCTCGAAAATACTGAACGAGGAAGAAGACAGAAGAGAACAAAAAGATTGCTGCTGATCCCAGTATAAAAAGGGCAATCCAATTGTTGTTTTTGGTGGTTTGAAAATAACTGAGTTGCTCAAATTCAGGATTTGGCGGAAATAGCTGTTCGATAGCGATGCTATGATGTCCCTTTTTCAATTCATCCTTCAGAATGAATTGTACGGTTGTATCGTAGTTGTGGTAAAAGAACAAATTCACTTTTCCGTCCCGTAAGTCCCAAACGGAAGAGAGCAGCGTGCCGTCGCCAATTTTCTTGCGGCAAACGTGCATGGCGTCGGATAAGTCTGTGCAGAAAGCGAGTGTTGTGTCGATTCCGTTATTCAGAAATTCTACGCCGTTTCGATACCTGTCCAGTTTAGTTGCCTTTTCAGATGAAGTGATGGACGGACAAAAGTTGGAGATGACATACGAAGGTTCGTTTCCAATTGCAAGTGTGTAAGGCTCTACAATGAG
>CALQJP020000146.1 GCA_943330925.2 Chryseobacterium gleum | reverse complement strand
GGATATTACATCGGATGCAGATAACGATGCATTGACCATCAGCGTGCTTCAGCCCTCAGAGCACGGCACATTCATAACAACACCTGACAACGGCTTTGTGTATGCGGCGACCGCGAATTTCTTTGGACTCGACTCACTTCAATTCTCGGTATGCGATGCAGCAGGAGTATGCGACAGCGCTACAATCATTTTCGAAGTAACCTTCCTGAACGACATGCCCATCATCAATGACGAAGGAGTGCAAATTTTCATGAATACCGGTTACGAAGGTTCTGTTGCGAGCAACGATCAGGAACTCGACTTCGAGACGCTGATCTATTCTGTCATCGAAGACAACTCGGGAGGAATTTTCACACTGCAGACAGATGGCAGCTACACCTACATTCCTACTACAGATACCACCGGTCTTTTTACAATAGACTATGTTGCCTGCGACCCCTGCAACGCTTGTGAATACGGAACCCTATCACTTTACGTGGTAAGCGAAGAAGAAGCGAATACTCCGCCTACTGCATTCAACTACCAGGGGCAACTATGTCCGGGTGGTTCAATAGCCATTAATCTGCTTAACATGATTGCAGATGCAGAAGAAACATCCCAAGAGTTAAACCTATCTTTTGGAACAGCGAACAGCGGCAATTATCAACTCGACGCAGAAACGCAAGAGCTGGTTTATCAGGCAAGCGCATTCGCATCAGGCCAGGTTGTCATTCCCTATTATGTGTGCGACAATGGAATAATATCCATGTGCGATACGGCGGAAATTGTGTTGGATATACTCCCAAATTC
Source organism: Chryseobacterium gleum (assembly GCA_943330925.2). Lineage (GTDB taxonomy): Bacteria > Bacteroidota > Bacteroidia > Flavobacteriales_D > Sanyastnellaceae > JAIBBG01. The sequence continues at coordinate 5,646 of CALQJP020000146.1, read as the reverse complement.
TCCGATTGAAATCACGGGATTCCAAACGCAGCAGATAACCTGCTTTGGCTCTGCCAACGGAAGTATTTCGGTGGAAGCACAAACCACACTCGGTTCTGTCACATACAACTGGACCAATGGAAGTGAAGGCTCCTCTATCAGTCAATTATCCCCGGGGATTTACACGGTCGAAATTTCATCCGATGCGCCATGCCCGGTTAATCAGACTGCACAATTCGAAATTTTCCAACCTGCTGAATTAATCGGAGCATACACCTTCATTGATGCCGACGGCACGAACTCCACGTTGGGCGATTCGTTGCAAATCAGCATTTCAGGCGGCACACCCGGCTATTCCATTTCGTGGATTACGCCTGAGGGCACTATCAACAACCAAGAGACAATCGAAATAACTGCCAATGGCAATTATTCTTACACCATTACGGATGTGCACAATTGCATGTATTCAGAAAACATTGTGATTGCTCATGTAAACGAAATAGCATCGCGCCTTGAGTTGAACGTCTTTCCCAACCCGATTGAAGGAAACGAAAGCCTGCAGATTAGTTGCAACACGAACGTTGAAGTACTCGAAATAATGGACAGCAAAGGCTCACTCGTTCTTCGCAAGAATGCGTTGGGCTATGGCACCACCATCGAAACTGCTTCCTGGCCTGCCGGAGTTTACACCCTTCGAATCTATACGCAAGAAGGCATCACCGCTCGACGCATTGTGAAGCAGTAGAAATCTATTTGCTCAAATACAAGTTGCGCTCAGAATAAATCTGACGGAAGAACGGATCTCGCAAATCCTTGATAAAGCGAATGGCTTCTCCGGTGCTCTTCATTTCAGGACCCAATTCCTTTTTCACCTCGGGAAATTTCTCGTAACTAAACACAGGAATCTTGATGGCGTATCCGTTGCGCTTAGGGTTAAACGTGAAGTCTTTCACTTTCTTTTCACCGAGCATCACCTTGGTAGCATAGTTCACATAAGGCTCATCGTATGCCTTGGCAATGAACGGCACAGTGCGCGATGCGCGAGGGTTTGCCTCAATGATGTATACCACATCATCCTTAATAGCGAACTGGATATTAATGAGACCAACAGTTTTAAGTGCCTTGGCAATTGTGCGCGTGTGTTCTTCAATTTGCGTAATCAAAAAATCACCGAGGTTGTAAGGAGGCAAAACAGCATATGAATCGCCGCTATGGATGCCGGCAGGCTCAATATGCTGCATGATACCGATGATATAAACATCTTCACCATCGCAGATAGCATCGGCTTCAGCTTCGATGGCACCCTCCAAGAAGTGATCGAGCAAAATCTTGTTGCCAGGCATGTCGTTAAGAATGTTTACAACATGCTGCTCCAATTCCGATTCATTAATCACAATCTTCATCTTCTGTCCACCCAACACATAACTTGGACGCACCAGCAACGGAAAGCCCAAATCGCGGGAGAGTTCAATAGCTTGTTCCGCACTTTCAACAACACCAAACTTGGGATATGGAATGTTGTTTTCTTTGAGCAAAGTGGAGAAACTGCCCCGATCTTCTGCCAAGTCGAGCGACTTGAAATCGGTGCCTATAATTTTTATTCCATACTTATCCAACTTCTCAGCAAGCTTCAAAGCGGTTTGTCCGCCAAGCTGAACGATAACCCCCTCCGGTTTTTCATGCTGAATAATATCGTAGATGTGCTCCCAAAAAACGGGTTCGAAGTAGAGCTTGTCGGCTGTATCGAAATCGGTTGAAACAGTTTCCGGGTTGCAATTGATCATGATGGTTTCATAGCCGCATTCCCGAGCAGCCAATACACCGTGAACACATGAATAATCGAACTCAATGCCCTGACCAATGCGGTTTGGGCCACTTCCAAGCACAATCACTTTTTTGCGATCGCTCACTACACTCTCATTCTCCTGCTCAAACGTGCTGTAGTAGTATGGCGTCTTGGCTTCGAACTCAGCGGCGCAGGTGTCGACCAATTTATAGACCCTTCGAATGCCCATGTCGTTGCGCTTCTTATACACCTCGCTCTCGAGGCAGCGCAGCAAATGAGCGATTTGACGATCGGCATATCCCTTCTGCTTGGCTTCAAACATGATTTCCTGTGGCATCGATTGTATGTCAAACTTCTCAATGCGACGTTCCGTGTGAATCATGTCCTCTATCTGGCGCAAAAACCAGGCATCAATGCGTGTCTTCTCTTGGATGGTTTTAAACGGAATACCCAACTTCATGGCATCGTAGACGTGAAACAACCGATTCCAACTCGGCTTTTCGAGCGAGTTGAGGAGTTGTGCCTGGTCGCGCACCTCACGACCGTCTGCTCCCAAACCGTTGCGCTTTATCTCAAGCGACTGACACGCCTTTTGGAGTGCCTCCTGGAAGCTGCGACCGATGCCCATTACCTCACCCACGCTCTTCATTTGCAACCCCAGCTCGCGGTTGCTACCCGGAAACTTATCGAAATTCCATCGTGGAATCTTCACAATCACATAATCCAAGGTGGGTTCAAAAAACGCGGAGGTAGACTTCGTGATTTGATTTTGCAACTCATCGAGGTGATAACCGATAGCGAGTTTCGAAGCTATTTTGGCAATCGGATAGCCCGTTGCCTTGCTGGCCAAGGCAGAAGACCTTGAAACGCGCGGATTAATTTCGATGGCAATAATGTCTTCCTTTTCATCCGGGCTCACTGCAAACTGAACGTTGCAACCGCCGGCGAAATTTCCGATAGCGCGCATCATGCGAATGGCCATGTCGCGCATTTTCTGATAGGTTGTATCTGAAAGAGTCATGGCCGGCGCAACAGTAATGCTGTCGCCCGTATGAATTCCAATGGGGTCAAAATTTTCAATAGAACAAATGATGGTCACATTGTCGTTCGCATCGCGCAGCAACTCAAGCTCAAACTCCTTCCAACCCATGAGCGCCTTGTCGATCATCACCTCGTGGATGGGCGACAAGTGCAATCCCCTATCCAGTAGTTTATCAAAATCCGATTGCAGGTGCACCAAAGCCGCGCCGCTTCCGCCAAGGGTATACGAAGGGCGAATACACAAGGGGAAACCAAAATCCTGCGCAATCTCTTTTCCTTCCAGAAAACTTTTCGCAGTGCGCTGCGGAGCCATAGGCACTCCAATTACGCCCATCAGTTTTCGGAAGGCCTCCCGATTTTCCGTTATTTCAATGGCTTTCGTGTCGACCCCCACCATGCGCACACCATGCTCTTCCCAAATGCCCATTTCCTCGCACTGTATGGCTAGGTTGAGCGCAGTTTGACCTCCCATCGTTGGAAGCACCGCGTCAATTTTGTGTTCTGAAAGGATGCGAAGAATGCTCTCGGGTTCCAGCGGAAGCAGATAAACATGATCGGCCACAACCTTATCGGTCATGATGGTTGCCGGGTTGCTGTTGATGAGCGTAACGGTGATTCCTTCTTCACGAAGCGAGCGCGCAGCCTGTGAGCCACTGTAGTCGAATTCGCATGCTTGACCGATTACGATAGGTCCGGAACCAATGATGAGGACGGACTGAATGGAGTTGTCTTTGGGCATTTTTTTTTTATCTGACTGCTCGTGCGGTCAGTTAAACAAAAATGAGAGTGTAGAATTGCGGCGCGAAGATAGGCGGGTGTATTGGGGAAAAGCGAATTAAGATTTCAAGAACGTGTGAATAAGTTGCAAAAGGCCCGTCAACAATGGATAAACAGTACATTTGAAGAACATTTAGCCCCCGTAAAATGCGCACCATCATCATCGACAATTACGATAGTTTCACCTACAACCTGCAACATTATTTGGAGGCGGTATTGGATGAATCAGTAACGGTAAAGCGCAACGATGAAGTGACGCTCGAGGAGATTGCATCATTCGACAATCTTGTGCTTTCGCCCGGCCCCGGGCTTCCGCACGATGCGGGTATAACCATGTCTGTTCTTGAACATTTTTCTGCCACCAAACGCATACTTGGTGTATGCCTGGGTCATCAGGCCATGGGTTTGGCTTTTGGCGGCACCCTGGAAAACCTAACTACCGTGCATCACGGTGTTGCTTCCGAGTTGCACATTGCCTGCGAAGACTATTTATTCCTCGACTTCCCCGAGTCGAGTCCGGTAGGGCGCTACCACTCGTGGGTAGTGAGCAACGAGCAATTTCCGGATTGTCTCGAAATTCTGGCAACCGATGAATCGGGTGAAATAATGGCAATGCGACATCGCACGCTCGATTTGCGCGGCGTGCAATTTCATCCGGAAAGTATCATGACCACGCACGGCAAATTACTGATACGCAACTGGGCTCTGTACCACCATTGAAAGGCAGTGAAATCGACCTTTACATACCGCGGCATTACCCTCGAATACATGGTCTTCGGCAGTGGTTCTGAGACTGTGCTGTGCTTGCACGGGTTTGGGCGTGAAGCCGAAGACTTCAATGTTTTTCTTCCGCTGCTGAAGGGCCATCAGCGTATGGTAGCCATCAATTTACTCGCACATGGGAACAGCGTATTTCCGATAGAAAGAATAAGCCGACAACCACTATCGAAAATAGAATGGTCAGAGCTCATAGCAGCTCTCCTTCAAGCGCTGAACACCGAGCGATTTCACATTATCGGCTATAGCATGGGCGGCCGACTGGCTATGGTGCTTGCCGAGCAAATGGCCGATAAGATTCTTTCCCTTGTGCTGCTGGCGCCCGACGGACTGAAGGTCAATTTGATTTATCGGTTTGTGAGCGAAACAAAATTTGGGCGTGTGTTGTACCGAAGCATCATCCGGAATGTCAACTGGCTTTTCAGGCTGGTAGATTTGCTAAGCACATTGCATTTGCTGGATCATAAGATTCATCGGTTTGTGCACCTTCAATTAGAAACAAAAGAGAAAAGACAGTTGGTGTATGATGCATGGCTCATTCACCGCAAACTCTTTCCAGCACTTTCGGTTGTAGCCCATAACATCGAATCGCACCAAATACCGTTTTTACTCATTTTCGGACGGTACGACAAGATTATTCCCGCGCGCCACGGAGGCCGACTAATCAAGCATTTCAGCACACCGAAAAATGCGGTGCTGCTCGACTTGGGGCATCGCCTGCTTCATGCGGCTGCGGCGCAACACCTGTCAAGCGCAAACATGTGGATGCCGGAGGGCAATCGTTAGCACAATTTCATTTTGTGTTCTTTTCAAGATTCCGTAAACTTGCACAGGCCTTTAGCCATTGTTCAATCCATGAAAAATTGTCAGTTCGAACCAGAACACGTTTTCATCCGCATCTGATGCTGATTCGGTATTGTTATGCTGCGTTTAACGCGAGCATTGCCTTCTAGTGTTTTAACCGAATGATATAAAAATTAATGAAGACCAAATACATCGAACTGGTAGAGCAGACCTTCGAATGGCCCCAGGAAGAATTTCAACTCGACAAAGACAATTTGCTTTTTCACGGTATTCCATTGATGGAACTCGTTGAAAAATACGGTTCTCCGCTCAAGTTCACCTACCTGCCTAAAATCAGTCAGAACATCAAGAGAGCCAAGGAATGGTTTCGCATAGCCCGCAACGAAGTGGGCTACGAAGGTGAATACCACTATTGCTACTGCACCAAAAGCTCTCACTTTCGAGATGTGCTGGAAGAAGCGTTGAAGAACAACATTCACATT
>CALQJP020000145.1 GCA_943330925.2 Chryseobacterium gleum | reverse complement strand
GTTCTGTGTTGTGTTTGTAATTGTGTGCACCACGTTTCTGACTTACCTATTCAACATCCTGGCGATTCATCGGTTGTCGCCGACCATCGCCAGTTCGTATATCTACCTGCAACCCGTTTTCGCCGGAATTTTTGCGCTGTTGTTGGCCTCGGTGGTGGAGCGCGATTACACGCGCGATATCAGCTGGTTTAAGATTGGATGCGCGATGATGATCGTGGCGGGCGTCTATCTTGTAAGCAGGCCCTCGGCTTCGCTCGGGCATCGGCGCTAGGCGACGCTCGGGCACCGGCCCTTCGTCGCAAAAGACAGCCGCAAGCTTTAGTGCTGCGTTGGGACGCGCTGCAGTGCGTCCATTGCTGTGGAAGCTCTGCAGCGCGGCCTTACGACAGGGGAAAGCGAAAGTGATGTTGTGTGTGCACAAGGGATGTGTATCTTGCGGTCCTTCTCACAGGGGTGTTTCGGCTGAGCCGAGACTGAGATTATACCCTTTGAACCTGGGCAGGTAATGCTGCTAAGGAAGATAGTGTGGTAGCTAAACAATTCGTTGGCTGCCCCCTGGCCGACGAACGAAGTTGAACAAACACAGTTACGTCAGAAATGAGAAAAGGTCTATTCGTTTTTGCATGCTTGCTATACGCAAGTGCTTCTGTTGCGCAATCGGAAAATCTGCCATCAATCGATACCATTGCTACGGTCACGATTGAAGCAACGCGTGCTACAGTTTTAACTCCCATGGCATACAGCGAGCTTGATGAGAAGAAAATTGCGCAGCTCAACAATGGTCAGGATATTCCCTATGTGTTGCGACTTACGCCTTCGTTGGTTTCGACCAGCGATGCAGGCGCGGGTGTGGGTTACACCGGCTTGTGGATACGCGGCAGCGACCCTGCGCGCATCAACGTAACTATTAATGGAGTGCCTCTCAACGATGCCGAAAGCCAGCAGGTGTTTTGGGTGAATACTCCCGACCTTTCAACGAGTGCGAGCAGCATTCAAGTGCAGCGCGGAATTGGAACCAGCACCAACGGGCCGGGTTCATTTGGCGGAAGTATTCGTCTTGATACGCGTGGATTGAAAACCACTCCATACCTTGAGTCTACCAATGGCGCAGGAAGTTTCGGTACATGGAAAAACAACCTGACGTTTGGAACCGGACTGTTGCGCAGTGGCTGGATTTTGGAGGGAAGATTATCCCAGATTGTTTCCGACGGATACATCGATCGAGCAAGTTCTCTTCTTCGCTCTTACTTCGGCGAGCTGGCAAAGTATTCCTCGAAGGGAAGTCTAAAGCTGACGGCGTTTGGTGGTAAGGAAATCACCTACCAGTCGTGGTATGGCACACCTCACGAAGTGTTGTTTGGCAATGAGCAGGACCGACTTGATTTTGCATCGCGCAATGGGCTGAACGAACAGCAAACGCAGAATCTGTTGACTGCGGGCAGAACCTATAACTTTTACGAATACGAAAATCAGGTTGATAATTACACGCAGCATCACGCGCAGTTGCATTGGAACAGACAGCTTGACTCGAAGTGGCAATTGCAATTGACAGGTCATTACACGCGTGGGTTTGGCTACTATGAGGAGTATCGTTACGGGGATAATCTTTCGGCTTACTTGCTCGACAGTATTCAGGTTTCGAATGGATCTGTAGTGTATGATACAGATGTGGTGCGCCGACGATGGTTGGATAATCACTACGGTGGGCTGGTGGGTTCTATCACACGCCGAAGCGATAGTTGGGAGTCGGTGCTGGGCGGTGCGTATTCGGTGTATGACGGGTTGCACTTTGGGGAAGTCATCGATGGTCCTGAAGTTGAAGAATGGGGAATGGAGAATGGAGAATGGCGCTACTACGAGGGGAATAGTGTTAAAGTGGATGGCAATGTGTATTGGAAGAATACGGTTGCGATAGGGAAGAGTTGGAATGCCTTCGCGGACGTTCAGTTGCGCGATATTGCTTATCGAACAGAAGGAACTGACAATGATTTGAGAAGCTATGACGTCGATTTTCACGAGTTGTTTTTTAATCCAAAGGGTGGTTTGACATTCACGCAAGGGAAGCACAAGGCTTATACTTCGGTTGCCTATGCAGGCAAGGAGCCTAATCGCAATGACTTCGTCGACGCAATCGATCCCTCCTTGGTGAAATCGGAGTACATGATGAATACAGAAGTAGGTTACGGCTTCGCATCTGAGAAATTTTCAGTTCGGTTGAATGCGTATTCGATGGAATACAGAGACCAGCTAGTTGTTACCGGAGCGTTGAACGACGTGGGAGCGCCTGTGCGAGTGAATGTGCCGGAGAGTTATCGCCGCGGATTGGAGTTTGAGTTGGGAGTGAAATTGCCTTTAGGGTTTTTTGTTGAAGGAAATCTTACACGCAGTATGAATCGGATTTCGGAGTTTACCGAGATTATCTATGATTATGAAAACGGTGATGTACTGGAAACTGTTTTTACAAATACACCGATCGCATTTTCTCCTGATTGGATAGGTGCAGCACAATTCGGATGGAGCACAAAGCCTACTCAAATTCCATGGCTCAAAAAGGTTGAGCTAGCTTGGATTTCAAAGTATGTGGGCAATCAGTATTTGGATAATACCGGAAATAGTGATCGTATGCTCAGCTCTTATTTGGTGCAGGATGTGCGCGGCTCGGTGGATTTTGCGTGGAAGAAGTTTCCACAGTTCGCTGGGATGGATTTCTGGGTAAACAATGTGTTGAATCTGGCGTATGCTTCTAACGGTTACACCTTCAGCTATCGCTATGGTGGATTAATCACAGAGCGTTTTTATTATCCGCAAGCGCCCATCAATTTCTTGGTCGCCATGCGATTTAAGCTATTCTAAACAGCCGACTGACTATCCGTTGCGGTAAACGCTTCGTTCTTCCTCGTCGTTGTACATCGACACGTAGCTGTTGTAGCGTGAAGGAGCGACGTTGCCCTCTTCGAGAGCCTTGCGCACGGCGCAGTCCGGTTCGTTGAGGTGAAGGCAGTTGTGGTATTTGCACTCGGGCAGCAGCGCGAAAAACTCGAGGAAATGATGGTGCAATTCTTCGCGTGGAATGTCGACGAGGCCAAATCCTTTAATGCCGGGCGTGTCCACAAGAAATCCTCCGAAGGGCAGGGCATGCATTTCTGCAAATGTCGTGGTATGCTGGCCTTTGTTGCTCGATTCGCTCACTTCGCCTATGCGCAGGTCTTTGCCCGGAATGAAGTGATTGACAAGCGATGATTTTCCGGTAGCACTGTGACCGCTGATGAGCGTGATTTTACCTGCGATGAGTTCTTGAATTTCATTCAAGCCTTCCTTCGAAATCAATGAAGAGAAGATGCATCGATAGCCAATCCGTTGGTATACCTCAGCGAGTGCGAGCATTTGGTTGCGTTCCTTTTCGTTGTATTGATCGATTTTGTGAAAGAGCAATACAGCAGGAATGTCATATGCATCGGCTGTTATCAGAAAGCGGTCAATGAACCCCGGGGTTGTTTGAGGTCGAGTGGTGGTCACTACAAGCAACGCCTCATCGAGGTTGGTGGCAATGATTTGCGCTTCTTTCGATAGATTGACCGATTTGCGAATGATGTAGTTTTTGCGCGGATGAATGAACGTGATGTTGCCCTCGTTTTCATTTTCGGGCGAATAATCGACTGTGTCGCCGGCTGCTACAGGGTTGGTAGTTGAGCGGCCTTCGAGTCTGATTTTACCGCGCACCTGGCACTGAATGATTCGGCCATTGGCGGTGAGCACTTCGTAGTTTTTTCCGGTCGATTTTAGAACAAGACCTTGGGGCATGCTTTGCACAGGCAATGATTACAGAGAGCTTGCGATGCTCATGAGTTCACTGCGAATGCTCAGCAGTTTGTCGGTAAGCACCTCATGAGCTGTGGGCTCGGTTTTGGTGCGCAATGCATTTTTTGCTCCCTCCAGGGTGAATCCTTTTTCTTTTACCAGGTGGTGTATTTTTTGGAAAAGCTCCAAATCTTTTTTAGAGTAAACGCGGTTGCCACGGTTGTTTTTGCGTGGCTGCAATTGCGGGAATTCTTTTTCCCAAAAGCGAATGAGTGATGCGTTCACTTCAAACATATCGGCCACTTCGCCGATGGAGTAATACAATTTTTCTATTTCGAATGACTTGGTGATCATGATAGAGTACAATGTTTAGTCGAAGCTTTGTTTAGCGTTAGCAGAGCGCTTCAACATGTCTTCGTATTGTTCCGGTGTGATGTCGCTGTAGAAGTAAAACGACGGATCTACTTTCTCTCCGTTCTTAATTACTTCGTAGTGCAAGTGAGGACCTGTTGAGGTACCGGTGTTACCTACATATCCTATTATTTGGCCGCGTCTTACTTTTTGTCCGGGCCGCACAGCTACTCGGCTCATGTGCGCATAGAGCGACTCATATCCGAAGCCGTGATTGATAATTACGTGTTGTCCGTAGCCTGAGAATTTGCTTTCAATCGATTCTATCACGCCATCGCCTGTCGCATAAATTTCTGTGCCGATGTCGGCCGTGAAGTCAAGGCCAGTGTGCATTTTAGCAATCTTGTAAATGGGGTGAATGCGCATCCCGAAACCGGAAGCCAATCGTTTCAACTCTTTGTTTGAAACAGGCTGAATAGCGGGAATACACTTCAACATGGTGTCTTTTGATTTGGCCAGTTCATAGACCTCTTCAAATGATTTGCTCTGCGAAACAAGTGCACGTTGCAAGCGGTTGATTCTCTTCTGAGTTTCAATGATGTCAACGCTGTTGTCGTAGCCTTTCAGATTTTTGTAGCGGTCGCTGCCTCCTATGCCGCCTCTGCGCAAGTGCTCGGGATATGGCTCTGCACCGAAGATGCTGCGGTACACGTTATCGTCTTTTTCCTGAAGATCACCCACGAAGAGTTCGAGGGTATCAATCTGGTCGTTGAGTTCTACGATTTGTCCTTTCAGAAATTTCACCTCGCGACTTAGGCGGGCTGTTTCAGGGTCTTTGAAGAAAGAGGCGTACAACACAACACCAATAGCACCTATGACCAGTCCCGCAAACAAATAGCGCATAGCACCGAAGAGGTAGTCGCGTATACCGTAACTGATCTTCTCGAAGTTGAGCGTGCTGGGGTTGAATTTGTACTTAAGACGTGGCATTTAGTAGCGCGAATGTAACCAAAGTAATTCGTTTAAAAAAGTGTCAATTTTTCGTGTTTCGAAATGCAATGAAAATCGCATTCAATTGGGGCGTGCGTGCTACATTCGCGCCTGCTATGACAAAGTTGACTTCCCGACAAATACGCCAGCAGTTTCTGGACTTTTTTCAATCGAAAGGACACGTAATCGTGCCATCGGCTCCGATGGTAGTGAAGGGTGACCCAACACTCATGTTTATCAATAGCGGTATGGCTCCGTTCAAGAATTGGTTCTTGGGCAACGAGGCTATTAAATACCCGCGTGTTGCCGACACGCAGAAGTGCCTCCGTGTAAGCGGCAAGCACAACGATTTGGAAGAGGTAGGTGTCGACACCTACCACCACACCATGTTCGAGATGTTGGGCAACTGGTCGTTTGGCGATTACTTCAAGCAAGATGCGATTGCATGGGCGTGGGAGTTGCTCACTGAGGTATATAAAATTCCGACCGATCGTTTGTACGTGACCGTGTTTGAGGGCGACGCTTCTGAGAATCTGGATTTTGATCAGGAAGCCTATGATATCTGGAAAGATCGCATAGCGGAAGATCGCATTCTTCGCGGCAACAAGAAGGATAATTTTTGGGAGATGGGCGACACGGGTCCGTGTGGACCGTGCTCTGAAATACACATCGACATACGTTCGGATGAACAACGCAGCAAGGTGGATGGAAGGACGCTGGTCAACAACGACCACCCGCAAGTAGTCGAAATATGGAACAACGTGTTCATGCAGTTTGAGCGCAGAGCCGATGGTTCGTTGTTGCCGCTTGCTGCTAAGCATGTCGATACCGGTATGGGCTTCGAGCGTTTGTGCATGGCGCTGCAGGGCGTGCAATCGAATTATGATACGGATGTGTTCACGCCGCTCATCAGCAAAGTAGAAACCATCAGCGGCAAGAAATATGAGCGTTCCGATGAGAAGCGCGACGTGGCCATGCGTGTTATTGCCGACCACGTGCGTGCAGTGTCATTTGCGATTGCCGACGGACAATTGCCTTCGAGCGGAGGAGCGGGTTATGTGATCCGTCGCATTCTTCGCAGGGCTATTCGCTACGGCTATAGTTTCCTCGGATTGAAGGAACCATTCATTTGTCAACTCGTGCCGGTGCTCGCAGAAGAGATGGGCGATTTCTTTCCCGAAATCAAGAGCGGACAATCGCTCGTGAGTAAAGTGATTCGCGAAGAAGAGGAAAGTTTCTTGCGAACCCTCGATAAGGGTATTCAGTTGTTGGAAGAGATTATTCGCAAAACAACAGGCGACGTTATTGAAGGTAAGGTTGTATTTGAATTGTACGATACGTTCGGTTTCCCTGCCGACCTTACAGCGTTGATAG
>CALQJP020000144.1 GCA_943330925.2 Chryseobacterium gleum | reverse complement strand
GTACCGTTGAAGAAAGAAATATCAAGAGCAGAGAAGTCTTCAGAATTGATTACATACCAGATACCGTATTCAGTTCCGAAACCAGCCCAGTTCCCCATTTCAGTGTCAGGGTTAGCACAACAAAGGTTACCAGGGAAGTTAACACCTGTTGGAAGCGGGAGTGCTGTATCGCAAGCATCGTTAATTGCAGTGTTTTCACACTGAACGCATGTCATGGCCAATTCGAAGTCTACGCCTGTTCCGAAAGTACCAAACTCAGAAACAAGAACGTAATAAGCGAAACCGTTGATTGCTGTGAATGAAATGCTAGAAAGGAAACCGGTTGCACAACCATCGTCGTTTTGCGTAACGCAAACAGGAGTTGAGCAATCGCCGGTAAATACGTGAATCTTGGTATCACCACCGGCGCTACCGCACGTGCTAAGATTTACCAAATCACCTGTACCAATGAATGTGTACCATACACCTGGAGCAGTGATTGGAGTGTTTACATCGCAGCTCACCGCTGTTGGGTCGAGGGTAGCATTGATAGTAGTTCCGTTAACGGTAACGTCACATCCGATTGGTGTAGCGTTCGCGCAAATGTCGTTTGATGGAGGACATACGCAAGAACCATCATCAGTGGTTGCGTTTACGTTGTAGTTGTTACAACCCGAATCAGTACAACCTAGGATTTCACAGTTTGAACCGCCCCATGGGAAGCCGATGCTCGAACCCGCTCCGCCTTCAGCCACCACTGTGCCTGAAATACTTACGATTTCCCAAGAAATCTGAGTAGGCTGAAAACCATCTGTAGTAATCATCGTGTAGCAGCCGGGTGACAAGCACTCGCTGTAAGAACCAGAACCACCGGCTGGAAGATCACCTGTATCAACGAGAGCACCTGAACCGGCATCAACCAATGTCCAAGTAGCACCGCCCCAGCCGTTGTTGCCGGAGTCAAACATGTTTACTGTATAGAAAGAAGTACCGCCTGAGCAGGTAATACAGCTACCATCGTCGCACTGTGCAGCCGAATCATAGTTGTTCGCACCAGGATCAGTACATCCCGAAGTAAAGCCACCAATCGCAGCAATAACCGTTTCAGGACCGTTTCCATCAAGAAGAGTACCCGTAGCTTCTACGTTGCCGTTTTCGTCTGTGATTGTGAACGTGTTGCCGTTCCAACCATCACCGAAGGTATCTGTCAGGATAAATTGGAAACCACAACCAGGAGTTACACAAATAGTTTCGTTATAAGCTGCACCACCGCCTTCTGCGATTAGAGTGCCTGAAGCATCCAAAAGCTGCCATCCAATTTCATTGAGGAAGGCGCCTCCACCAACTGTAAGCGTGCGACATGCGCCGAAGCAGCATGTACCATCGTCGTTGATTGCATCCGGTGAGAAGTTACATGCTGAAGGATCCGTGCAACCGTCGGTATCCAATTCACAAGCAACGTTCAATTGGAAGTTACCCGCGTTGGCAGCAAAACCACCTACACGAATCAGGTAAGTTGTACCACCAACCATCGTAAAAGAAGTAGCCGAGATCGTTCCTGTTCCTGAATCATCGTCACCTGTAACACAAGTGAGTGCTCCGCAAGAACCGGTGTACACGTGAATTTTGGAATCATAATCTGTTGTACCTTCTAAGTCGACCGTACATGTTCCTCCGGCCGGAGCTGTAAAAGAATACCAATACTGACCCGCAGTACCAACGGTGGTAATACAGGTTGGGGCGCCGGAAGTGGCATTGTCGTTGGTAACACCGGTGGTGGAACCAAACACTGTTTCGCCGCATGCGATTGTCGTAGGCGAATCACACGTGAACTGAGCCGCAGCACTGCCCCAACAGAGCGAAGCTACGATCATCAAGAACGAACCTAATCTCGTAAAAGTTTTCATCAAAAAATCTGGTTTTGGTTAATACACTCAAACTAAATAAAAACGCTGCAAGTCTCGACTGCAACGACCTTTAACAACTTCCTTTACACGATGGATTCATCTCATTCGCAGAAAAACGATTGGATGCGCAAACGGTCTAGTAGGTCAAAAAGTGAGCGCAAGATAAAAGAACTCGCAATCAAAACACGAAAATGTTGGGAAAAAAATTCGTTAGGCGAGATTTCCTAATCAGGAGAATAGAGCGCCAAATTCAACGCCCCCACATTTCAGCGTGCCAGCTGCTACTGAAAGGTCTTTGAAATTCGGAACGCAGCGAACCCACGGTGCGAATTGTGGTGTCGAATACTACAGTATCGTCACTTATAATCAATGCCTTGCGCAAGGCCCAAAACTCATGAAGAGGTGCATCGCACAGCTTGCCGTCTTTCAAATACAATACGATGGTTCGGTTGAAAAAATCGACCCCTAATTTCGACCCCAATTCTTTCACGAAGTGCACCGACTTATCAATACCACAGCCACTAGCCTGGGCTTGCTGTTCATCTGCAGCAATCACCAAAATACGCGAGTGAATAAGATCGAATGTGGCATCTAGCTGAGCTCCGTGAGACGACCACTGCGCCATGAAGGCCGAAGACGCTCGTTGAACAAGTTCTATTTCCTCTTCCGAAAGAAAGCGACTTGCCTGGTAGATCCAAACCCGCGCGTGGTCGGGCATTTCACTCATTTTCTTCATTTCTCCTTCTGTGTTTTTGTTTGATTCCACAATCGAGATGCCGGCCAAATAATCAATACAGGAACTATCGATTGCAAAGCCCCCATGATTTCCCTGCTCACAGCATAGCATTTCTCTTTTTGAAAACCCGCCACACCCACGGCAAAAACACCCAGTGAAAACAGCGCTACAAAAAGATACAACCGAGGCAAAGCGTGTATCACGGCGGCATTTGCCTGAAGTGTATGCAATAAAGATAAGTTGAGCAGCAGAAACCAGCCCATGAAGATTCCGGTGACCACCCATTTCATGACCGACAATTGCCGGGCGTCAAAGCGATACAAAGAGGAAATAGTCTTGTGGTTGTGATAATAATCGAACGGCGCATTCACCCTTGCCTGTTCTATTCGAGCTTGTTTTTCCTCGGGGGGCAAATTGTAAAAACCCGTTATTTGGGAACCTTGATCCAGTATGTAGTTGATGCTGATCTTTACCTTTTCCTGATAAAAACCGGAAAGCATTGCCAACACAACTAAAGCGAGCAGAATCAATCCTCTTTTCATGATTTTGCCGCTATCGGTTTCTTAGCAAATGGGGAAAACTTTTGAACCCACAGCATCCATAACGCGAATACATAGGCGTAAACAATGATTGTAAAGGTATAGTCGTGATTAAAGGCCAGCCATTCCTCATTGATGTCCATGATGATAGCGAGGCCCACGATTCTGAGTACATTCAGATAGAAAACAGACAATGCGCCCAAGGGAATGTACCATAGCTTGTGCTTGATAGAACCGGGAAATGCGAGAATAAAAAAAATGAACAGGGCATACAATACAACACCGTCACAAGGCGCGCCTATGGTTACCCCTTTCGAGCCGGCAATACCGATGTGTTCTCTGAATGCCACGTCGGCCGATGTGTAGTCGGTAGTTTGATAGCCTATTGCACGCAACGTGACTTCTGCCCATCGTACCAGCGTGTCTATTACGACTTTGTCGAACTCGGTTTGGGTATGCAAATAGAACTCATAGACGGCATACCAAGTCACGTAAAGACTGACACTAAAGAATAAAAATCGCAGAAAAGGATTGGTGAAACGTTTACCGAACATCAAGATTTCTTGCGTGCGATGTCGAACGACTTCTTACCGCCATAGGCTAGGCCTGCAGCGATTAAAATACTTACTCCCCCATCGATTGGACAAGCCGGACCGAAAGGACCTCCACAAGGAGGACCGGGAGGAGGGCCTGGCTGAGCGTGCAAAACACCGGAAACCACGAAAGCCAGAAGGACGATTAATAAGCGAATCGATTTGTGCATGTAAATAATGTTTACGAGTAGCAAATGTAGAGAAACTTTCTCGAAAAAAAAACAGTATCTCGAATAACGACAAAGAGTTTTTACGTGTGTGAGCAATCATTCGAGTATATTTGCCATTCTACCACACCTACCAAAGCCAACTATGTCGACAACGACCCCAGCTCCTCAAAAAACCAATTTTCTTGATGCAGATGATTTAAGACCAATCATCAAATTCATTAACAAGAACTGGTATTTGATGATACTGTTCTCCGGAATAGGTTGGCTGTTTGCTATGTTTTACACACACCGACTGCCCAATATTTATGCGGCGAAAACGGAAATCCTGCTGAAGTCTTCAGAGACCTACGACTATCAAACGCAGATTTTCAAGGACATCGGTTATTATTCACTCATCCAAGACATAACCAACCAAAAGCGCATTCTCAGTTCCTATGACATCATAGGGAAGGTGATGGATCGTGTAGACTTTACCCACAGTTATTTTTTGGTTGGGCGGGTTAAAACTGAACAAGTTGATCGTTTTGCCTATTTCGAGGTGCATTGCGACTACCGAATGCTGGATAAACGACTTTACGGCAAACCTTTCAATTTAAAAATCATTGACCTCAACAGGTATTCGCTGAGCTATGTGCTCAATGGTAATAAGCTGACGCATGAGTTTGAGTTCGGAAAGCTAAACGAGGACGTCAATTTCAACATTCAAGTGGACTTACTGCCTCGTGTGGATGAGGTAAGTCTGAAGAGCATTCAAGAACAAAATTTCCAATTTACCGTGCAGCACCCTGAGGTGCTCATCGACCGACTGCGCTCGGGCCTTTCCATCGAAAACCAAGAATTTACCAGTATTCTCTCACTTAGCATGAAGGACCTGCTGGAAAGCAGAGCTAAGACTTTTCTTGACACCCTGGCCCAAGTGTACATTGAGTACACCTTGCAAAACCAAATGCTCGTTAACCAAAAAACAGAGGAGTACATCGACAAGCAATTGGATGGCATCATGCTCATCATGGATTCACTTGAGCGTTCCATTGAAGGTTTTAAGGCTACGAAGGACATTCTCGACCTGGATATGGAGAAAAGTAATGCCTTCAATATTTTAGCACAAACCGAAAGTGAGGAGCGCTCCCTTGTGCTTCGTCAAAATGCGCTTACCAACCTGGAGGAATTTCTAGCAAAAGAAAAGGACATTTCAATTATTCCGCCCCTCAACTTGCTTCAAGACGAAGACCAGACGTTGAGTAAACTGGTTATGGACCTTTTCAACTTGAGCCAGCGCAAAACGGAATTGTTGGTGGACATGACACCTGCCGACAGGCGCATTCAAAAAGTGGATTCTGTTGTGAAAACCATTCGCAACAGTATTTTCCGTTATACCACCGACAACAAACGTCAAATACAGATGCGCATTGTGGACGTTCGAGCGCAGCATCAGAAGGCGGAATTGGAACTACGCGATATTCCGCGATCGCAACGCGATCTGTTGAGCATTGAGCGGAAATTGAGCGTTAATGAAGGGCAATACACATTTTTGCTTCAGAAAAAAGCAAACACGGTTATTGCTCGCGCAGGTATTATTCCACAAACCAGCGTTATTGAAGCGGCGCGTTCACTTGGTATAGTTGGCCCGGAAAAATCAGGAACCATTTGGACCTTCGTCGGAGTTGGATTTTTCATTGCGCTTATCATTGGATTTGCCAGAGCAATCTTCTTTGAACGCATCGAAAACACACGCGAACTCAAAGCATACACAAGAATGCCATTGTTGGGTGGCATACCCAATTATCAGGATGTCGATCTCGATCCGATTGTTATCACGAGCAATCCTCGCTCAAATGTGAGCGAAGCATTCCGTTCCGTGCGAACGAACCTTCAATACATTTTGCCCGATAAGGGCCCCAAAGTTATCCTCGTAACCTCCCTCCATCCCGGAGAAGGTAAAACCTTCGTTTCCATCAACCTGGCTTCTGTGCTGGCAAAAGCTTCAAAGCGAGTGCTCATCCTCGACTTCGATATGCACAAACCGAAAGTGCACAAGTCTTTGCGCATGGAGAATGTGAGCGGTGTATCTTCATTCCTAATTGGAAAAACCGATTACAGGCAGAGCATATGCGCAACACCTGTAGAAAACCTGGACGCTATCACTGCAGGTCCTGTTCCACCAAATGCATCCGAACTTGTATTGAGTGCGCGAGTAGACCAACTGCTGGAAGAAGTACAAGAACAATACGACTTTGTAATAGTCGATACACCACCGTTGATGCTGATTAGCGACTCGCTGGTTTTGTTGAGCAAAGTGGATTTGGGGATATTCGTAATGAACACAGAAAAAGCAACCAAAGCCGGTCTCCGCCATTTGGAAGACATTCTGTTGATGAACAACCTGAAGAAGAATGCGCTCATGCTGAACAACATCAAACAGAAGCGCTGGAAATACTACTACGGCAAGTATGCATACCGCTACGGATATGGATACGGATACGGATACGGATACGGCAACTCGTATGGTGGCTACATGTATGGCAACAACTACTACACCGAAGATTCGTCAAACAAGCCGAAGAGACGGAAAAAGTAAGTGTCAACCATAACG
>CALQJP020000143.1 GCA_943330925.2 Chryseobacterium gleum | reverse complement strand
GCAGTCCGTTCGCCATTCCGTTCAATTTAGAGAGTAATCTGGAAGGTGGTATAGGAGCGTTCATCGGATACGGAGCATTGTACGACACCGTTGTGTGCGTTTATTAGTCAATCTAGAATCCGTAATCTAAATCTATCGCAATACTTCCACTTCCGTCTTTTTCTTGATGAACATGTAGGCCCAGATGCTGCGCGACAATCGGAATAAGTAAGGGAATAAAACGAGTGTTGCTACCATTCCTGTGCTCAGAAATGTGATTGGATGTGTAAGAAATCCGAATTCAATCCATCCGATTGCATCCAAAACTTTCAAAGCAACTAGCACGGAGACCCATAAGGCAACGGTTAGGCCCCAGCTCACATATGCCGCACCGAAATAAAAGCCGGTTTCGGGAACCAGATTCGTATGACAAACAGGACACTCCTTGTGCATAGACCCCAGGTCAACGAATGTGTAAACCCGCGGATTTGTGTAGATTGATGACTGTCTACAAACGGGGCATTCATGCCTGAGCATCGAAGCCAAACGACTTTTTTCCTTTAGCATGCTGCAAACTTAGCACTCAACCCATGGCCTGAGGTAACATTTGTCACCAAAGCGTGAAAATCTTATGCACCTATTTGCACCAATTGAGCCTACAATATGCGAAATTCGCCGACCGAAATTAAACCAACCTTAAAGCAAATCTGTGGATAGAATTCTACGTCTTTCTATATTCATTCTGCTGCTATGTTTTCTGCCCTTCGCATCGATGCAGGCGCAGTGCATTGTTATCAATGAAATATTGGTGAATGCAACCGGCAATGATGGAACACCTCCCAACACAAGCGAATGGATTGAGTTGATGAATACGTGTGCTACACCGGCAGATATCGGATGCATGATTATCGGTGACGGCGATTTTACGCTCACCATTCCAAGTGGCACAACCCTTCAACCCGGCGCAGTGTATACCATTAGCAGCGGATTGAACGGGCTTAACCCCGACCTGAATTGGAATACGTGCAACTGCAGTTCGAGCTTGGTTCAGACAGGTAGTTTGACCGATGCATCCGAACAACTTTTCGTGCTCGACAATACAGGCAACCTCGTGTATGGTGTTTTTTGGGGAATGGGAACATTCCCCGCATTGGTATCATCTGTTTCGGCCAATGGCTGCACCGCGCTAACAGGAATCACCTTGATTGATAACACCGGTTTTGAATCGATAACGGTGAATGAAGGCACAACCAACGAGCAAGATTGCAGCGGTGCGTGGATAACCTCGGGTAGTCCCAGTTTTGGTATGACCAACAGCGACCAGATGCCTGTCGCCGCTATCGACGCTACCAGCAACATTGTTTGCCAAGGTGGCACGTTGAACTTCAGCGGAGCAGCCA
The DNA here is from genome assembly GCA_943330925.2 of Chryseobacterium gleum. Classification (GTDB taxonomy): domain Bacteria; phylum Bacteroidota; class Bacteroidia; order Flavobacteriales_D; family Sanyastnellaceae; genus JAIBBG01. The sequence goes on along the minus strand of CALQJP020000143.1, from coordinate 5,151 downwards.
GCTCGGCCTTTTCGTACAACTGGACCTTTTCGAATGCAACGCCCGCAACCTCCACCGATCAAAACCCGATTGGCATTGCGTTCAATAGCTTCGGCAGCCAAACCGTAACGCTTACGGTCGAAAACTCATGCGGTGATGCCGATACGGAGACCCTCACCATTCAAGTTGACGAGCCCATCTTGCCTATCGTAAGTGCTTCCGGCCCTACCACACTCTGCGCCGATGAAACGCTTACCCTCAGCGCGAACGCGGGTGGTATTTTGCAATGGAGATTGGACGGTGTTGATTTAACGGGAGAAACAACCAACACCCTTACCCCTGTTGCAAGCGGCAGCTACACAGTGGTTGTAAACAATGGCGTTTGCACCAACGTATCGCTTCCCGTTGTAGTTACCATCAATCCACTGCCTATCGCATCCATTTTAACCACCGACTTTGAGGTTTGTGTTGATGAGGGTCTCATGCTGGAAGGTGCGCCAGGCTTCGCCGGATATAACTGGAGTGAAAACGGAGTGACTCTTTCAACACTTATAAACTACAATGTGATTACCAGCAACCCTGGCAACTACACCTATGAGCTCACAGTTACAGAGAACGGCTGCGAAAGCGAACCATTGCCCGTTGACGTTACGATACATGCGTTTCCCGATGTACAGATAACCCCTGCCGGCCCAATTGATTTGTGTCCCGGTGAAGACATTGTGCTCAACTCTGTCAATGAGCATCAAACCTATCAATGGTATGAGAATGGCAACCCAACGGGAACAAGCGCAACGCTCAACATAGCATACGAGCAAGCTTCGGATGTTGTGCTCGAAGCCACCGACAATGGTTGCACAAGTACCAGCGATGCCGTGCAGATAACTTCTCATCCCGTAGCGACTATCGCTACCTGGTCGCCGCCAACCTATGCAGAAAATAATGTACTGGCCACTTGCCTCACAGAGCACCCGCTGTTGGGCGTGTCGAATGGTCCGATGATTCAGTGGTATCACGATGGCGTTGCTGTTGCCGGTGGCACAGGCTTGATCTTCAATGCAACTGCCGACGGCGATTACTACTTTACGGCATCCATAAGTGGTGAATGTCCAATTTACAGTGACACCATTCAAGTGGAACTCGCAATTGATATGACCATCGAAACAACCGCCTCCAAAGACACTGCATGCGAAGGAGAGACCGTTGACATCATTCCCAATGGCGACTTCGTGAGCTACAGTTGGCCGGGCGGCATCGTTGCCGATACGCTGCAGGTTACCAATAGCGGCATGTATGTCGTTACAGCGCATCTGGTGAGCTGCGACACTACCGACACCGTGACGGTCTTTTTCAGTCCGTACCCGGAAGTATTTGCCGGAGAAGACTTTTACAGCGATTGCGAAGAGAACACCATGTTGTACGGTCAAAGCACCGGTGATGAAACGTTCTGGGAGGTTGATGGCATTCAGGTTGCCTCAGGAGATACGATTGCCATTCCAACACCGACACGTACCACCGACCTCATCATGATCAGCAGCCTCAACGGATGCGAGGTGCGCGATACCATTACCATGCAAGTGGATTGTATCTACATTTATGCACCTACCGCAATAACTCCCGACGGCGATGGCTTGAACGATGTCTTCCGGGTCTATGCCAACGGACTATCGACCTACACGCTGCGTATATTCAACCGCTATGGTCAACTAGTTTGGGAAACCAACGACCCCGATGATGTTTGGACAGGCGGCGCACCCGACTATTTTTTGCCGAACGGTGTTTATACCTGGCAAATTGAAGCCCTCGATTATAACCAACAAGAAGCGCTCACCAAGGCAAGAAGCCGGGGGAGCATTTTGGTGGTGAGGTAGATATAGGGGACTGGGGACTGGGGACTGGAATTTTCGCAATTTCACCATCTCACCATTTCACAATTTCACCCAAAATTCTGCATTTCCACCAATCGCTTGTAAACCCCGTCATGAGCCATGAGCTCCTCGTGGGTGCCTTGTTCTGCAATGGTTCCGGCCTGAATAACAATAATCTTGTCGGCCTTTTTGATGGTGCTGAGGCGGTGAGCAATGACAAGCGATGTGCGGTTTTCCATCAGTTTATTAATGGCTTCCTGCACCAGCTGCTCGCTTTGGGTATCGAGTGCCGAAGTGGCTTCGTCTAAGATGAGAATAGGCGGATTTTTATAGAGGGCTCGAGCAATGGCTAGGCGCTGCTTTTGGCCACCACTGAGCTTGTTGCCACCATCGCCAACGTTGTAGTCGTATTGCTCCGGAAGTGGATTGATAAACTCCTCGGCATTTGCCATGCGTGCGCTTTGCACAATGCGCTGCATATCCATTTCGGCATCATCGCCGAGCGCTATGTTGTTTTTAATGGAATCGTTGAAGAGAATGGACTCTTGCGACACAAATCCCATCATGCGGCGCACATCGGCCACCCTACAATCGCGCAAGGAAATGCCATCAATGAGCACCTCGCCGGCGAGCGGATCATAGAAACGAGCCAGCAACGAAGCAAGCGTGCTCTTTCCGCTGCCACTTGGGCCCACGAGCGCAACGGTTTGTCCTTTTTCAATCGTGAACGACAAGTCATGTATTACAGGATCGCCGTAGTAACCAAAACGGATGTTACGAAACTCGATTTTACTGTTGAATGCGCTGAGCTCGCGTGGCGATGACGGATCGCTCACGGTTAAAGGCGCGTCGAGTATTTCGTTGATGCGTTCGAGCGAAGCAGCGCCCTTACTGATTTTAAAAATCGCATCGCTAAAGGCACGTGCAGGTTGGATGATTTGCGAGAAAACCACCAGATAGCCAATGAGCAACTCCCCCCCCATTTCTCCGCTGATAACGATGCGACCACCTACAAACAACAAGATGGAAATAACGATGAGCGAGATGAACTCACTCATGGGCGAACTCAAGTATTCGCGGCGGTACAGGCGATGCATCAATCGGAAATACTGATCGTTCATTCCATCGAAGCGTTGCTTAAACTGCTTCTCCGCATTGAACACTTTGATGATGCGGTTGCCGGACAACGTCTCTTCAATGATAGATATCAAATCGCCTAAGCTTCCCTTGCCACGCTTGGCCGCATTCTTCAAACTCTTGGCAATGCGAGAAATGAGAAAGCCGCTCAACGGCAGGAATAAAAACGCAAAGAGCGTGAGCTTCCAACTGATCACGATAAGTGTGGCCAGTGAAATGATGATCATGACCGGCGACTTCAGCAAAGCCTCCAGCGTGCCAATGACACTGAATTCGATTTCCATCAAGTCGTTGGTCATGCGTGAAATGATGTCGCCCTTGCGTTCATTGGTGAAATAAGCAACGGGTAAATCGAGAATCTTTTTGTAGAGTGTCTCTCTCAAGTCGCGCGATACCGATGTTCGGATTTTTGCGATGCTCAGGAGTGATAGATAGTTCACCAGGTTCTTCAACAAAGCAAGCACAACGATGAAAGCGCACATGAAAGCCAGTGCCGTGCCTTGTCCCTTGGCTGCTATGAAAGCATCAAGCGATGAGCTCGCCCATTGCCACAATTCATTGCTTTGAGCCGTGGCGGAAGGTGCACCACTGTTGACGCGAAACAAGATGTAGAGAAAAGGAACAACGGCCAAAAACGTAAACAACGAGAATACAGCATTCAGAATATTGAACAGAAAGTTCACTCCGATACTCGTTCTGTATCCTTGGACCAACTGCCATATTTCACGAAACTTACTCATACTTTCTATCAGACAAGTTCAGCATCCAGCAAGTCCATGCCTGTGTAATTGCTTGGAGTAATGGCTTTCAATTCGGCCTTTACTGCGTCATTCAAATTCAGAGAATCGATGAATGAAGCGATATCCGCAGCGGTTACCTGCGTCTTGCCTCGCGTGAGATCCTTGAGCGCTTCATACGGATTGGGATATGCCTCGCGGCGCAGAATGGTCTGAATAGCCTCTGCTACTACAGCCCAGTTGTCGTTGAGATCTTGCTTGAGCGCATCTTCGTTGAGCAGCAATTTATCGAGGCCCTTCTCAATGGAGTTGAACGCGATGATCATGTGCGCAAAAGGAACGCCCACGTTGCGCAGCACGGTGCTGTCGGTCAGGTCGCGCTGGAGGCGGCTTACAGGAAGTTTTGCTGCCAAGTGTTCGAGCAAAGCATTTGCAATGCCGAGGTTTCCTTCAGCGTTTTCAAAGTCGATGGGGTTCACCTTGTGCGGCATGGCCGATGACCCGATCTCTCCCTCCTTCACTTTCTGACGGAAGTAGTTCATGGAGATGTAGGTCCAGATGTCGCGGCTCAGGTCAACCAAGATGGTATTGGTGCGCTTCAGCGCGTCGAACGCCGCAGCCATGTTGTCGTAATGCTCAATTTGAGTTGTGAATCGGGAGCGACGCAAGTTCAATTTCGTAGCGAGGAAGCCCGTTGCGAAGTCGGCCCAGTCGATGTTGGGATAGGCCACATGATGCGCATTGAAGTTACCTGTAGCACCGCCGAATTTCGCATTGTACGGAATCTCCTCGAGTTGATTAAGTTGCTCATCGAGGCGATCCACAAACACATAAAACTCCTTGCCCAGCCTGGTTGGAGAAGCGGGCTGCCCGTGCGTGCGCGCGAGCATGGGCACATCTTTCCATTCTTTAGCGAAGTTGACCAATCGCTCAAGAATGCGATCGATAGCAGGAATGTATATCTCTTCAATCGCATCGCGGAACGACGCCGGTATAGCAGTGTTGTTGATGTCTTGCGATGTAAGTCCGAAGTGAATAAACTCCTTGTGAGCAGACAACCCAAGCGCTTCAAACTTTTCCTTCAAGAAATACTCAACAGCCTTTACATCGTGGTTGGTGGTGCGCTCCAATTCTTTGATGCGCAACACATCTTCGTCCGTCATTTCCCAGTACACCTTGCGCAAACTCTCGAGTTGCTCAGGTGACACGCTGCTCAACTGCGGTAGCGGTATTTCACACAAACTGATGAAGTATTCGATTTCAACCCAAACGCGGTATTTCATGAGTGCGTGCTCGGAGAAGTAACCGCTAAGGATTTGCGTTTGCTTGCTGTAACGACCGTCTATGGGTGAGATGGCTTTGAGGGCGGTGATGTCCATGGCGCGAAGATAGGGACTGAGGACTAAGTACGAAGTACGGTTCGGGTGGGT
>CALQJP020000142.1 GCA_943330925.2 Chryseobacterium gleum | reverse complement strand
TTTCACACAATATGTCTTGTCTTTTGTGAGCTTTTTGGAAAGCTTCGCTTGGAGATACGTGCGTGTTTTTTTTGGGTCTTTTGTAAACGCTCTGAAGCCTGCATAGCCGCTGCCTTCGAAGGCTTCTTCAGTACCCAAATCGTTTTTCGGAATGGCAACCTTTGAGGCTTTAGCCATAGTGTTAAACAGGTCCGCTTTTGCTTCGTTGGGTGAACCCCAGTTTTTCAGCATGAGTGGAAGTTGCCCGTAAGTTTTCAGGAGTTTAACATCGTCGATTTCGAAGCTCGCATCCATTACCAGATTGCTTGGTGCTGCAGGAGCTTCCGCGGGTGCAGCTTCTTTCGCTGCGGTGCCGGTTTTGGCAGTCGATGGTTTTGATGTTGTTGCCGGCTTCTTTTGCTGTGCTACGATGCCACTGGTGAAGAGCAACATGAGCAGAAATAAACTGTATTGTTTCATGATCGGTTGAATTGGTGTGCTTGTACGGTTTGTATAAAAAGTTTGAGCTTTTCTGAGTTAATGTCGGGGTAAACTCCGTGCCCAAGGTTGGCAATATACTTCTGAGATCCGAATCGGTCAAGCATTTGCTTCGTTTGCTCAACTATAAAATCGTCCGATCCGTAGAGTACTGCCGGGTCGAGATTCCCTTGCAATGTTTTATCGGTTCCGGCCATGCTACGAGCAAACTCCGGAGTTGTGTGCCAGTCGATACCCAGCGTTCGACAAGGTAATTGTCCCATTTCTTCCAAAGAAAAAAATGCACCTTTTGCAAATACAGTGACGGGCACTGTATCGATTGCTTTGCATATTTCTTCAATGTATGGCAATGCGAATGTGTTGTATGTTTCCTTGTTGAGTATGCCCGCCCAGCTGTCGAACAGCTGAACCATGTTGCAACCACAAGCAATCTGTTCTTTTAGATATGCGATGGTGGCTGCTGTGATTTTGCGAAGCAAGCGGTGTGCCAACTCTGGGTTTTGTGAAAGCATTGCGCGCGAGAGCGAAAATGTTTTTGATCCGCGACCTTCCACCATGTAGCAGAATATCGTCCACGGTGCGCCTGCAAATCCAATGAGCGGTACACGATTGTGTAAGTCGCGCTTGATGGTTGTTATTGCATCAAACACATACTTCAGATTTTCCAGCACATGATCGGTTGTGAGGCGATCCACATCTGCAGCCGACTGAATGGTCTGGTCGAAGGAAGGACCCTTGCCTTCATCCATTCTGTAAGGAAGGCCCATCGCCTCGGGTATAACCAATATGTCGCTGAATAGTATGGCGGCATCTACACCCAGCAGATCAACCGGCTGGATGGTAACCTCCGCGGCGAGTTGCGGATTCATGAGGAGGTTTTTGAAATTCCCGGCCTGCGCCCGAGTGGCGCGATATTCGGCGAGCACACGTCCGGCTTGACGCATTACCCAAACGGGTACGCGCTCTGTTTGCTCTCCGCGAGCAGCGCGTAGGATGAGGTCATTCTCGATTTTCATGCGGTGCAAATGTACAGGTGATAAGGGGCTGCTTACCTTCGGGCGTTGATTTGACATTCTTATGACGCCTTTCATTCGCCATTTATTCACCTATCCCATCAAATCACTTGCTGGAATTGCGTGTGATGAATTGATGCTTGATGATCGCGGAGCACAGGGTGACCGCAGGTGGATGCTGGTGGATAGCCAAGGTCGTTTTATTTCTCAACGCGAATGGCCGAAGCTCTGTTTGTTCAAAGTGAGCTCTATCGGAAGCGGATACGAGATTCGTTCGCACAGCGGTGATGTCGTGCACGTACCGAGGGCACTTATGCAGGGTAAGACGGTTTCAGCGGGCGTTTGGGCCGATCAGGTGGATTCTATTGAAGCTCCCGATGCGATTAGCGACTTTTTCAGCACTTCCCTGGATATGCCTTGTCGATTGGTGTACATGCCTCAATCGTCGCATAGACCGGTCGACGCAGCTTATGCGGGTGAAGGAATACTTACCTCGTTCTCCGATGCATACCCACTTCTTGTAATTGGCTCGGCATCGCTCGACGAATTGAATACTCGATTGCAAAAGATCGATGAATCCGAAATTGGTTGGGACCGTTTCAGGCCGAACATCGTGGTGGCCACTCAAGAACCGCATGCAGAAGATGCCTGGGCTGAATTCAGAATAGGCGAAGTGGAATGCCGCGGAGTGAAATTGTGTTCGCGTTGCGTGATGACGACCATCAATCAGCAGAATGGATTGGGTGGTAAGGAGCCTTTGCGGACATTGGCACAGTATCGATCCATGAAGAACAAGGTCATGTTTGGCCAAAATGTCATTGCCGGAAAGGGCATGGTGCGAGTTGGAGACACCGTCAGCGTTGTGCGAGCGGGATATCCTTCTAATGCAGTATTTTGAATACAAGCTCCTTCATCAAATCGCCATCATCAGCTGATGCGTTGTTGACACCTTTCGATTTTTTGTCAGTATCGCGGATGTATCCAATGATGCGCTCCACTTTTGACGCGGTGAATTTGGATGATGCTTCTTTGTAATCATTGAGCGCCCAGGTAGTCATGCCTAGCTCTGACGCGGCATTGCGCTTGTCGGGAATGGAAATGTAAGCAGCGAGTTTTGCGAAGTAGTTATACAGCGATGGCAACACCATTTGAATGGGATTTGATTTGGGGTTGGCCTCGAAATATTGAATGATGCGGTTCGCTTTCATCACATCTTTTTGGCCAAGGGCTTTTTGCAATTCCCAAACATTATAGTCCTTACTGATGCCGATGTTTTGCTCAATATGCTGACCATTGATTTCACTGCCGGAAGGTAGAATGATAGCAAGTTTGTTTACTGCATTGACTACTTTACTGAGGTCGGTACCGAGGTATTCTGCTAGCAATTGTGCCGCACCGCTGTTAATCTTGAACCCCCGTGACTTTACGTAGTTCTCTATCCACTCCGGAAGTTTATAGTCTTTTATTTTTTGCGAATCGAATACGACACCTTGTTTTTCAAGCTGCTTGTATACCTTCTTTCGCTTGTCGAGCGTTTTGTTTTTATAGTTGAATACAAGTAATGTGGAAGGCGTGGGTTGCTGCAGGTAATGCAGCAGATGTTTCATGTCTTCATCGTCGTCTTCTTTTTTTCGACTCTTCCATTCTTTCATGTCTTGCGCTTCCTTCACAATAACAACTTGCTTGTCGCCCATCATGGGAAAGCTCTTTGACAATGAAATTACTTGCTCCATTGAAACGTCGCGGCCATAAACAATGGTTTGTCCGAATGCCTTGCTGGCTTCATCGAGCACATGGCTCTCGATGTATTCGGTTACTACATCAATGAAGTATGGTTCTTCACCCATCAGGAAATAGATGGGCTTGAAGTTTTTAAGTTCTATGTCGCGAATGATGCGTAGATGTTCCATGCAGGGTTGTCGCCAAAGTAAGTTTAGAGATTAGTCCCAACGCAGATGGCGAACCGATTGACCGTCATCACGAATTTCTTTCAACGCAGCAATGCCCACCTGGATGTGTTTTTCGACAAAGTTGCTGGTAATCTTCTGATCGCTTTCGCTGGTTTTAACTCCTTGCGGAATCATGGGCTGATCGCTTACCAACAGCAATGCACCGGTTGGAATTTTATTGGCGAACCCCACCGTAAAAAGTGTTGCTGTTTCCATGTCGATAGCCATGGCTCGAATTTGACGCAGATATTCTTTGAATTGCAAGTCGTGCTCCCAAACTCTTCTGTTTGTGGTGTATACAGTGCCTGTCCAGTAATCGAGGCCAAAGTCGCGGATGGTAGATGACACAGCGCGCTGCAATGTAAAGGCAGGCATGGCAGGTACTTCGGCGGGGAAATAGTCGTTGCTCGTTCCCTCACCGCGAATGGCAGCAATGGGTAGTACAAAATCGCCGAGCTGGTTTTTCTTTTTTAAACCGCCGCATTTACCCAGAAACAGAACGGCTTTAGGCATGATGGCACTGAGTAGATCCATGATAGTAGCCGCATTAGCGCTGCCCATGCTGAAGTTAATCATGGTTATGTCATCCGCTGTAGCCATTGGCATCGCTTTGCCCTTACCGATAATTTCAACGTTGTGCCATTCCGCGAATTTTTGCAGATAGCCATCGAAGTTTGTGAGCAGTATATAGCTTCCAAACTGTTCGAGTGTGGCGCCGGTATATCGCGGCAACCAATTCTTCACGATTTCTTCTTTCGATTCCATCTTGCGGTGTTCTTTGTTTCTTTGCTGAAGCAATTTACTTCATCGCTCAAATGTAAACCGAAACATGCAGAAGCTTCATTTTCCTCAGCCCGATTTGCGTTTGCGCTCTGCGAATGATGCCTATCAGGTTTGGGATGTGGTGCGGAAAAAGTGGGTTGCTCTCACACCGGAGGAGTGGGTGCGGCAGCACCTCATTCATTTCTTGCGCGATCACCGCGGTTGGCCCGAAGGACTCATGGAAGTTGAAAAGACCCTGCGCTACAACGGCCTAACCCGCAGAGCAGATGTGGTTATACGCAATTCCGAAATGAAGCCGGTGCTTGTGGCCGAATGCAAGGCCCCGGAGGTGAGCATCAATCAGGCGGTTCTCGACCAAGCTGCTCTATACAATCGATCCCTGGGGGCTGAATATTTGCTTATTACCAATGGACTTCACACCTCATGCTGTCATTATCTCTCATCGCAAACGGAGCTGCAATGGCTGATCGATGTGCCCTTCGGTGTTCGATAGGTTTGGGTTTTATACACAAACCGAGCGTGCCGATGCAATTAACTTCTAGTTCTACGATATTTGCCGCCAAATTTTTATTGCTTCTATGAAGACTGAGTTGGAAAAAGTTCTTTCCGTTGCAGGAAAGCCTGGCATATTTAAGCTCATTACAGGTGGTCGCGCCACTATTATCGTTGAGTCGTTGGTTGATGGCAAGCGCATGCCTGTTCATCCTACTCAAAAAGTAAGTGCTCTTGGCGACATTACCATGTTTACCTATGAGGCGGATGTTCCGCTTCGTGAGATATTTCTCAAAGCCAAGGCTGCATTTGATGGAGGCCCTGCACCCGATCCGAAAAGTGATGGCAAGGAGTTGAGAGATGCAATGAAGAAAATTCTTCCGGATTATGATGAGGAACGAGTATACGAATCCGACATCCGTAAGCTTCTTACCTGGTACAATATTCTACAGGCCAAGGATATGCTCGACTTCGAAGAGCCTCAAACCGGGGAAGAGATCGCAGAGTAATCGTTTAGGATTTTCTGAACGACGCTGATACAACAGGGTTTTTGGGATCGGCGTAGTTGTAAAAACCTTCTCCTTTTTTATCGCCCAATTTTCCGGCAGTTACCATGTTTACCAGCAATGGACATGGAGCGTATTTCGGGTTGCCGAATCCGTCGTGAAGCACACGCAATATGGAAAGGCAGGTGTCGAGACCGATGAAGTCGGCCAAGCGTAGTGGCCCCATGGGATGCGCCATTCCGAGTTTCATGATGGTGTCAATTTCTTCAACGCCCGCTGTGCCTTCATACAACGTGCATATCGCTTCGTTGATCATTGGCATGAGTATCTTATTGGCAACAAACCCGGGATAGTCGTTTACAGCAACCGGTATTTTTCCGATAGAGGATGAGAGTTCAATTACCTGCTTTGTTACTTCATCGGTGGTTGAGTATCCACGAATAACTTCTACCAGCTTCATTACTGGAACGGGATTCATGAAGTGCATTCCTATAACCAGCTGAGGCCGCTTAGTGGCCGCTGCAATTTGAGTAATGGAAATCGATGATGTATTGCTAGCCAAAACGCAATGAGCCGGAGCAAACGAGTCGAGCTGACCGAAAATCTTAAGTTTTAATTCGACGTTTTCGGTTGCGGCCTCCACAATTAAATCACGGTCGGAGCAAGCAGAAGCCATGTCGGTACAAAGAATAATATTAGCCAGCGTTGAGGCTTTTAATTCTTCGGTTAGTGTTCCTTTGGCAACCTGACGATCCAGGTTTTTGCTGATGGTGGCCAATGCTTTATCCAATGCCTCTTGCTTCACATCGATGAGGTTAACCGGAAAACCGTTTTGTGCAAAAACGTGTGCAATTCCATTGCCCATTTGACCTGCACCAACAACCGCGATTTTTTTCATAGCTCGTAATTTGACCGCGAAAATAGGACGATTGACTGAATTTGCAGGAAGCGGCTATTTTTCGCGGAGCCTTCAATAATTTTACCCAAAACGAAAGCCTTATGATTTCACCGAAGCGACTGTTTGATTTTGCCTACTACCAATTGGAACGGTATCCGCTTGAGCGAATGATGACCTCCAAGGTGGGCGGTCAGTGGATCAGTATTTCTACCCGCGAATTTGTTGATCAAATGCAGCGTGCAAGCCGAGGACTGATTGCCATGGGAGTGAAGCCCGGCGAGCGGGTTGCGCTCATTACACATGCCAATCGCCATGAATGGGATGTGATGGACAATGCTATCATGCAAATTGGTGCCGTGGATGTGCCTATTTACCCAACGATGACTCCTGAAGACTGTGAGTACATTTTGAATCACGCCGAGGCTCGTTTCTGTTTCGTTTCGAATGA
>CALQJP020000141.1 GCA_943330925.2 Chryseobacterium gleum | reverse complement strand
GTTGCCATATCCCTCTTCGATCAAAACAACAACCCCATTTTCAATAGCTCAGAATTTAACTACCCGGCAGACTGGGATTTTTTTGTCGAACAAAGCATGAAAATCCGATGCGTAGTTCGCCCCATCGTTGCAACGAACGAAACCATTTGTGTGACGGTTTTGACCGGATTTAAAAAATAATTAGCCAATAATGGAACATGCTTGAGGCATGTTCGTACTAATCGCGCAATGAGTGCAGGTATATTAAGAGCATTGATGCAATTGTTTGCCATCATCAGCGGATCCGGCGTAAAGTCGGGGCGCGAGATTGTGGCGCTTTTCCTGCGTCAGCAACTCAACAAGGAAATGGTAAGCAATTACCTCAGCCTGTACGAAGAGTTTGCTGAGAAATTCCACAATGTAAAAGACTCAGAGAAGAAAACGAGCATGGCCTCTGTGAAGGTGTTGCGCATCTGCAGCCAAATCAACGAGGAGCTTCAGCAAAAGGAAAAGTTTTTCGTGGTGGTGCGCCTGCTCGAATTTTTGCGAGAATACACAGAGCACGGGCCGCAAGAGCTGGCCTTTGTTGAAACTGTTGCAGAGGCGTTTAACATCGATCAAGGCCTCTACCGCCAAATACAGGCGCATGTCGATTGCACACTCGACACCATGCCCGACGATGGAGCTTATCTCATCGCAGCATCCGAGCGCCCAACTTCACTCAAGAACATCCAGTTTCTTCCTACCGAAAACCTGAAAGGGCAACTCCTTTTCCTGCGCCTCGAAGATGAAAACATCTTTTTTGTAAGATACTTCGGCCCCGATGCACTCAACCTCAACAGCCAGCACATCACTCCGTTGAGAACCTATGTGTTTGGCCAGGGTTCGAGCATTCGTGGAAGCAAGATAAGCCCCGTGTTTTACAGCGATGTGCTTCATCGTTACCTTCAAACCGGCAGCAAACAAGCAATAGTCTACCGCGCTGAAGATGTTTCATACTACTTCCCGGGCACCCGCAGCCAAGCGCTGCATCAGTTCAACCTGATGGAAGATAGCGGATCGCTCGTGGGCATCATGGGCGGAAGCGGAGCCGGTAAAAGCACCTGCCTGAACGTTCTCAATGGAAATTACTTGCCTACCTACGGGAAAATTACCCTCAATGGTATCGACATCCATCGCGAGAAAGATAAAATCCAAGGCGTCCTCGGCTACGTAGCGCAAGACGACCTGCTCATAGAAGAACTGACTGTTTTTGAAAACCTGTATTACAACGCTCGTCTTTGCTTCTCCGGAAAAACGAATGAAGAAGTGGCGCATTTGGTTGATCGCACCCTGCAGTCGGTAGGTTTATTTGAATGCAAGAATCTGCGTGTAGGCAGCGTGCTCGACAAGACCATCAGCGGTGGGCAGCGCAAACGCCTCAACATTGCACTCGAGCTCATTCGCGAACCCGCTGTGCTTTTCATTGATGAACCCACCAGCGGTTTGTCGAGCCGCGACAGCGAAAACATCATGGACCTGCTCAAGGAACTCACCTTGCGCGGCAAGCTCATATTCACAGTAATCCATCAACCGTCGAGCGATATTTTCAAGATGCTCGACAAGCTCTTTATTCTTGACCAGGGCGGATACCCGATATACTATGGCAATCCGGTTGAAAGTATCATCTACTTCAAGCGTCTGGCCAACCAGGTGAACCTCACGGAAAGCGAATGCCCCTATTGCGGCAACGTAAACCCGGAGCAGATCTTCAACATCATAGAAGCCAAGGTCGTTGATGAATATGGCAATGAAACGGAACACCGAAAAGTAATTCCTGCCGAGTGGAACAACTTTTTCAATGTGATGATTGGAAACGACCTCGGCAATCGCGCCCTGCCCAACGAAACGCCCCAAAGCGCGTCGAAACTACCGGGCGCATTTGCACAGCTGAAGGTTTTCATCATGCGCGATGTGCTGAGCAAAGTGGCCAACAGGCAGTACATGCTCATCAACTTTCTGGAAGCGCCTCTCCTTGCTGCTGTGCTATCGCTATTCATTAAGTACTACCCAACAAGTACGGGGGGCATACAACCATATACCTTCCGTGAAAACCTCAACTTTCCGCAATACCTCTTTATATCGGTGGTGGTAGCCATTTTCCTCGGACTCACTGTGAGCGCCGAAGAAATTATCAAAGACCAGAAGATTTTGAAACGAGAACGCTACCTCAGTCTCAACAAGGGCAGCTATCTGGCAAGTAAAATGGCGATACTGTTTTTCATCTCACTCATTCAAAGTCTCTCGTTTGTTTTAGTAGGAAATGCCATTCTTGAAGTAAAGGGTATGCTACTCCCCTTCTGGCTCGTGCTGTTCAGCACCAGTTGTTTTGCCAATATTCTGGGACTGAATATTTCGGCCAGCTTCAACAGTGCGAAGGTTATCTACATCATCATTCCAATTCTCATCATTCCTCAACTCCTCCTGAGTGGAGTTATCGTTCGCTTCGACCGCCTCTACCCCGGCATCACCAACCAAGGTCGTGTACCGTGGATAGGCAATACCATGGTTGCACGATGGGCCTATGAAGCAATGGCCGTGTACCAATTCAAGAACAACGATTTTGAAAAGCAGTTTTTCCCGTTCGACCGCGATCGCAAATACTACGCGTGGAAAAAAGATTACTGGTTGAAGGAATTAAAAAACCGCAGCACGGATGCCCAAAAATTCATCGGACAAGAATCGAGTAAAGCACAACTTACTTCCAACCTGCTGGTGCTTCGTAATGAGCTAACCACCGAGTGCAAACGCATTCCTGAATTTTCCATTCCTGAACTGGAAATGCTTCAGCCCGAAATCGCAACGGTGCAAGCGCTAAAAGAGATTGACACCGTGCTCACGGTTCTCGACCGATACTACGTCGATAACTACAACGAAGTGAATGACCGAAAGGAAATGCTCATCGCAGAGCTTACTGCCTCGCCCGAATTGCGCACTGCATACCTGCGCCAGCAAGATGCTTGTTACAACGAAAGTTTGGAGGATTTTGTGACCAACAAAAACGACCTCAAGAAAATAGTTGAGTCCGATGGCGTGCTCATTCAAAAACAAAACCCTGTGTTTCTGGACCCCACCGGAGGCTTCTTCAATGCCCACTACTATGCACCAAGTAAAGTATTGTTTGGACAGCGCATATCAACCCTTTCAGCCAACGTATTGGTCATTTGGGTGATGACTGCACTGCTGGCAATTTTACTTGCATTGGATGGCTTGAAGAAGTTCTTGGACTTCACCGCACGAATAGGAAAAAAATAGGGAGTTAAGGGACTAACCTTCTACTTCAATCATTTTGAAAGGCACATTCACGATGGCCTCATAATCTTCACCGGCCTCAAGCATATCTTCATCGTCTTGCTCATAGTACCAATGAATAGCCACTTTGCTGCTCATGTTTTCAAGTCGGCGAAATAAATCGAGCAGGCATTTGCTGCTGCTCGTGTTGAAATATTCCAGCTGAACATGAACCACCGTTTCTGCTTGTGCATTCTTAACGTAGGAATCAACCCATTCGAGCAAAGGCTTGTAAAAGTCGAGCGAGTTCTCAGGAATGGATCGACCTCGCAGTTCTAAATGACCATTGGCACTGAATTTTACTGAAGGTGTTTTGGTAGAGCCTACCAATGAAATGTCGTCCATGCTGAGTATTGTTTACAGTGCAAATGTGCGCGATTTAACGTCAACTTTCTGTGTAAGCCCATTAAGTTTTTGACAACAAGCTCGTGCATATCTTCGCCACGGGCAAGAGCCCTCAATACCCCATGAACAGTTCCGAAACAGAGTGGTTTGCGTCGTGGTTCGATTCGCCCTACTACCCCATGCTATACCGCCATCGTGATGAGTCGGAAGCGGCTGAGTTGCTAACGAATTTGCACCAACTGCTTTCGCTTCCCAAACAAGCTTGCGTGCTGGATCTTTGCTGTGGGCAAGGCCGTCATGCGCGCACGCTGCACTCGCTGGGCTACTCAGTAGTGGGCATCGACCTATCGCCAGCGTCCATTGCACATGCGTGCAAGCTTGCATCGGAAGGCCAGCGTTTCGAGGTGCAAGACATGCGCTCGTTTGCCTTGCCCGAAAAATTCGACGCCGTATTCAATCTGTTTACAAGCTTCGGGTATTTCGACAGCAACGAAGAAAACATGCGAGTGCTCCACCGCATCGCCGGTCACCTCAACCACAACGGGGTGCTGGTAATCGACTATTTGAATGCGCAACCGCTCCTTTCACACAAAGACCAGGAGGCCAGCCATACGGTAGGCCACGTTACCTTCAAAACCTTCAAGTTTATTGAGGGAAATTCGATTGTAAAGCAAATCACTGTAACCGACGGCGAGCATGTGCATCGGTTCAGCGAGCGCGTGCAACTGTTGACGCTCGACCAATTTTCCGCCATGCTGCAAGCTGCCGGATTTGAGATTCGTCATGTGTTTGGCGACTATCGCCTTGCGCCTTACCAACCCGAACAATCGCCGCGCTGCCTTATTATTGCAAGCAAATCATGAGCGACACTCCTATTTTTTACGCAACAGTGCTTTTTCTTGCCTCCATGACCGGCTGGGGCATCTTCATGCTCACACGCAAACAAGCCAGTCGAGGTGTAAAGGTGATGCTCTCGTTCAGTGCTGCATACCTGCTCGGTATCACACTGCTGCATCTTTTCCCCGAACTCTATCATTCCGACGTGCCTAACATTGGCTGGTTTGTAGTAGCGGGTTTTTTGTTGCAAGTAGTGCTCGACTTTTTCTCACACGGTGTCGAGCACGGGCATGCGCACACGCATCAGCACCAGGGAACTCGTTTTCTGGTAAGCGTTATGATTTCCTTGTGGATTCACGCTTTCATTGAAGGTATGCCGTTTGGCGGTGTTGTCGAAATGCACGCTCACGACCACGCGGGCCACGACCATGGCCATGGCCTCGAAATGCACGACCACCGCATGTCGCTCCTCTTGGGAATTTCCTTGCACAAGGTTACGGAAGCACTCGTGTTTACCGCGTTGCTTGTAGGCATGGGCATGCGCATGGGGAAAATAATTGGCTGGATGATTCTCTTCGCTCTTATGGCTCCGTTCGGTGCCTTCGCGCACTACTTCATCGGCATAAGCGGAGTGGCCGATTTGGCAACCTTTACTCCCATGGTGACGGGCGTTCTCATCGGTATACTGTTACACGTTTCCACCATCATCCTCTTCGAGAGCGACGAAAGCCATAGCTTCAACTGGATGAAATTCGCTGCGATTCTTGTGGGACTGGCAATGGCAGGCTTCATTTCCTGAGGCGCCGTTTATTCCCAGGTCACCTTAAGCTCTATCGTCTTGCCCTCACGCTCTACCATCATGGTGGTGCTTTGTCCCTTCTCAAACTTACCCAGCGCCTCCATATAACCATAAATGTCTTCGATATCGAAATCGCCTAGCTTCATAATGGTATCGCCTTTCAACAAGCCTGCTTTCGAACCGGGTTTGCCGTCCTTGCAACCGTCGATGCGCAATCCCTTGCCCGAATAGAGATAGTCGGGCATCACGCCCAGCGTCACTTTAAAGTCAGATGCCGATGGTGATGCGTCCTTTGTTTTGGTGAAGGCAGGCTTCGCTTCATCGTCCATGGCTACAATCACGTGCTGGATATAGTTGGTTACCGAAGCCATGCCCTTCACATTGATCTTGCCTTCAAAATCGTCGGTTGGCTTGTGGTAGTCTTCATGCTGACCGGTGAAGAAGTGAATGGCCGGAATGTCGCTCAAATAAAAGCTCGTGTGATCCGATGCACCCATGCCGCTTTCGCTGGTCACAATTACTAAACTATCAACGCTGATGCCGTTGATGACCGGCATCCACGAGGGGCTTGTACCCACACCGTTAATGGCGAGTGAACGCTCTTTGTTCAACCGTCCTACCATGTCCATGTTGATCATGTAAGCAATGTCTTTCAATGGAATGGTCGGATTCTTTGTGAAATGATTGCTGCCCAAAAGCCCCTTCTCCTCTCCGCTAAAGCCGATGAACAAGTAGTTGTGTCCGCGTGTTTCCTTCGGGTGCTTCGAAAGCCAATAGGCAAGCTCCAGCATCACCGATACTCCGCTGGCATTGTCGTCGGCACCGTTGTGAATGGCCTTCGGACCAGTCCATAAAGAGTTCTCGTCGCCCATGCCCAAGTGGTCGTAATGTGCGCCAATGACCACCGTTGTAGCGGCCTTATTGTCGATATACCCGATTACGTTTTTACCAGAAATCTCTTTTACCAGTGCCATTCCCAGCGAAGCTGAATCGCCCTTGTGGTGAATCTGTGCAGCTCCGTGTGGAACAAAGGTGAATGGCTGAAACCACAACGAATCACCCTTTGGCTCAAGTTTGAAACGCTGAAAATCGCGCGCGATGTATTCTGCGGCCTTTTGCTCGCCTGCCGTGCCCGTGCCACGACCTTCCATGAAATCGTTGGCAAGAGTTGCCACATTCAACTCCAATCGTCCTTGTGCGTTCTTCGGAAGTTTTACGGTCTGGGCAGTTACACAAATGGAGAGGGCCAAGGCCCACAGGCAGAGAAGAGCTGATTTCATCGG
>CALQJP020000140.1 GCA_943330925.2 Chryseobacterium gleum | reverse complement strand
GACACCTTATCGCCGTCACGGTCTTTTGTCTTCTTAAAAGCAATTGGAATCTTCAGCATCACATAGCCATCCATACCTCGTATTTCCTTGGTACCCGAACCATCGGCCTTCAAGAAAGCACTATAGGGATATACGCTGCTGGTGCCAATTGAAATCGGGCCCAATCGCAAGCCCATACCGGTGCGCATTCCCATCAAACTGTTGTAGGTAATCGGGATGAAAACACCCACAATTTTATTCTCCCAGCGCGGGGTGATAGAAACCGTTGTGAAATCATGCACCTTGTTTGGATTCGACTTAAAGCCAAAGGCAAAATAGTTGGTTTGATTGACATAGAAACCCTTCCAAACATGATAATCTACTTGCGTGCTGAAGGCAGTAGGCAAATTCATTTTATAGGTTTCTCCGGTCGTGTTTTTACCAAAACGGCTTCGAAGTGTATCATCCAAAGCAGCCACTGGGTTGATTCCAAAATCCAGTTTGGTTATATCCCAGTTCACAACATTGGCATTGAAATCACTGCTAGAGCCTCCCTTCACAAAACGAATCCCTCCCAAATCGGTGAGCGAGGCAGCCACCTTCAAGCGATACTTATTCTGATCACGGCGACTCAAACTGCTTTCACCATCCATCTCATATACATACTCAGCATAATCAGGACGCCATTCGTAAACAACCCCGAGATCTAAACCCAGTCCAAACTTGGAAACACCCCGGAAAGAAGTGTTTTCATTGGGCACCTCAAAATTGGAGGAATGGCCATAGTTTATTTGAGAATTCGAAATAGTAATAGTTGAATCCGATGTTATGCTGTAATTCAAATTATCACCATAGAGATAAGCGGATTGCAATCCTTGCAAACCTTTAATTCGTCCGCCTACCTTTAAAAAATGCTGGCCCTCATCCATCACAACGCGTCCATAACCTGCAGCGTACTCCATCCACGACATGGTTTGAATCGACAGCTGACCATTGGTGAGTGAGTTGTTCCACTCTTCCGGCAGATTCAGTGAGTTATAAATGAATTGATAGAGTTCCTTGCTTACGCCGTCCACATTCACATACGAGCGGAGCCTTCCTGAGAGAGTAAAGGCGCTCTTCTTGTCGATGGCCATGAGCAGGCCAGGCAAATATGCATTAGCGTATACCATCGCTTGCCGATTGTCTTCAAAATAAGCATTGGTGTATTGATCCGTGGCAGGAGCAGGCGACAAAAGCGGATAACTTGATGAAGTAATTCCACCATCGCGTACTAGAAATTTTGGATTGAAACCGATGAAGTTATTGGCAACACCGAAACCGACGCCGGTCAATTGAATTTCCAACTTCAACCGATTGTCTGCTATGTTTCCGGGGTTCAAATCGACAGCTGAAAGCCCTGAATAATTGCTTGTGGTCAAACCCAACAAATCCTGCGTTATCGCACGGCCGGAAATGACCATGAACAACAACAGCGCAAAAACATGCTTGACACAAGGGTATATTATACTCATAAAAAAAGATTATTTTCCAGGTTCTCTGAAATTACTAAACGCCAAAAGCATCTCATCTCTTTTGCGATAAGGCTTTCCGATTGACATGTATTTACCTTCAACAGCAAGTCTTGTCGTTTCAACTTCATCAACAAACTTAAAATTCACGATTACTGAACGACTTATCCTGAAAAATACTTGCTGATCCAATTGTTCTTCCAACAAGGAAAGTGTAATCCTAAATCTGCGTACCCGAGAACCTCGCATTATTATATTTACATAATTCCCGTCACTTTCCAAAAACACTATTTCATCACTTTGAATACTTACCAAATCATGGCTTATCCTCAACACCAAATATCCCGCTGGCTTTTCTGAAATAGATGGTTTATAATTAATCCTGGCAATTTCAATGGCAGCATGCAACTCCTGTTTTGTAAACGGTTTAAGGACATACGCATTTGGAGTAGCAGCCTTCGCCCGATTGATCGTGGCTGGATCACCGTTGGCTGTTACAAAAACAATAGGCATATCATAGTTATTGCGAATGTGTTTTGCCAAATCAATACCATCACGGTAACCCTTTAAACGAATATCAATCAAGACCAAATCGGGTTTTTCTTCAGCCAACTGAATGATGGCTTCATTGAAAGATGAGCACGGAGGCAACACTTCATAGCCCAGCGAAACCAACTTGCTTGCCATGGTGCTTGCTATGATTAACTCGTCCTCAACTATCCCTATTTTCATGCTACTCACCACCTCAATCCAATCTTTATAGTATTACCAAAACATCTCTGTGCATAGCGATCAACGTTAGAATCCACGCATTCGCCAATATCCTTGAAAGTTAGCGAAAAAGTCACCCTCTAATCGACATCACTGGGACGAAACACCTCAATTTGATGACGAAATGCACCAGCGTTCTGTATTCCCACAACAGGCTACTATTGTTTAGAGCGTAACTGAGAGTCACTAAAAATCATCTCAAACACGCTACCACCGTCAAAAGAGTAGTGCAACTCTCCGGAGAGCTGATGCGTTAGCCCGTAAATCAAATGCATGCCCAGGCTTTTGTTCGAATGGATATCCACTCCATCAGGCAAGCCCGGTCCAAAATCTCGATATGTCATTTTGTAACGTCCACTTCCCAATGACTCTAAATCGACATTGATTCTTACTTCATTGGAAGTATCAAAAGCATATTTGTACGAGTTCGTAATTAGCTCATTGGTAATCAAACCCAACGGAATCGCTGTATCAATATCCAGGTAGAACTCTCCGCCATTGTGTTCAAGAACAATCGCACGGTTATCAGCACTGTACAACTCTGAGATCTGACTGGTCAAAGACTGCAAAAAGATGTCGAAGCGTATGGAGGTCAAATCGTTGTTTTGATATAAGTTCTGGTGAATGAGTGCCATACTCACCACCCTGCTCTGCCCATCGCTGATGAAGGCCATTTGCTCGGCATCCTTCATCTGATCCTTCTGCAATTGCAATAAGTCGGATACGATTTGTAAGTTGATTTTCACCCGGTGGTGAATTTCCATGAGCAAGAGCTCGCGATCCTTAAGTGCCTTGCTCAGGCCCTGCGTGCGCTCTTCTACTGCTATTTCCAAGCGTTGGTTCTGACGTTCAAGCCTTCGTGTTCGCCATATGGCATACAACCAGACTACCACAACAAGCGCTGCGAGAAACACCAACCAAAACGACCATCGCAAATAGAGGGGCACCAACACGTTAATCGGTATGCGTAGTTCTTGCTCGTTCCACTGACCGTTTTCGAGCTGCGCCTTTACCCGCAGCGTATAATTGCCATACGACAAATGACTGATGCGCACGGAGCCACCTTCGATGAGGTTCCATTCCGTATCCACACCTTCCAGCATATAAGCATAGCGATGCGGCCGCTGCGCATAATCGAGTAAAGCGAAATCAACCGCCAGAAATCGGTCGGCATGCGAAATGGTCAGCGATTGATCCTTGTACCAATCCGCGAGCATACTCACCAGTGAATCTGATTCATCCGAAAAGCGCTGTATGGAAAGTAATTGCAGCGGGAATGACCGTTTGAAATACACCTCATCGACGCGCTTCGGGTCGAACGCATTCAACCCATTCACACCACCGAAGTACATTTTACCATCGGATGCTTTGAACGATGAAACACGATTGAACTCATTGTGCGACAAGCCATCCTTTGTATAAAAATTGAACGCTGAGAAGTACTTTTTATCGAAGCGCATCAACCCATTGTAGGTACTTACCCATAAATTTTCGCGATCATCCTCTTCGATGCGGTAGAGGCGCAAGGCAGGCAATCCTTCAGACATCGCAAATTGTCGCACTACCGGTTTCGAATTTCCTGCAGACGCATTCCACTCCCAGCGAAACAACCCCTGATTGGCCGTGGCCAGCCAACACACACCTTGCTTATCCTCATGCAAATCATAGAATTCGCTGATGGGCAATTGATGTTGCGCGTCTCCCTTAGGCCCCCAATATTCCACAATGTTCCAATCACCGTCCAATCGAAAAACACCATTCTCGGCCAATGCGACCAACCCCTTTTTTTGTGTCAGCACAAAACGGTAAACAATCGTAGGATTCGGAATAGAACTGCTGGAGCGCATCAACAATCTTGATTTCCCGGTGCGGGTATTTACTGCATAGATTCCACCCTCAATCTCAGAGGAGCCACTCAATACCAATGAATCGTTCAAGCTATGCACGGCCCACCCGGTAGCAGGTGAGTAATCAAACGCCAACTTCTGCATTACGTTGCTTCCATTCTTCCATCGAAAAAACAAACCGGCATACAAGTGATCAGCATGCTGAACCAAGGGAATCAAAGAGAACTCTTCGTTGTTTCCTTTCAGCGGAATTTGCGGAGCTGTTGCCATTTTTTTCCACACATTGGCATAGATCTGTTCTCCACCTGCGGCAGATCCGGTGGGGTCGACATAAATTCCTCGCACCTGATTAATTCCGGCCTTGTCGAATTCGCTCTTCGTAAAGTGATTGGTGAAAATGCGCGGCCGAACGGAAACCTGAATCAATCCAATGGAGGTACACAGCCAATGATTGTTTTGCATATCGTGATAGACAGCATAGATTTTTATATCCGACGTCACCAATAATTGCTCGCGGCTCATCACCTGCAAATACTCTCCGCCCGTGTAGAGATAAAGTCCAAAGTCGGGATTCACACAGGCAAACTCTCCCACACGATTGGAGGCCATAATGTGCCAATCTTGATTGCTAATGGAAGGCAGCTCACCCAATTCGGAAGAGCGAATAAGCGTGTTCTCATCCGTGTACCGATAGAAGCCCCTATCGCGCTCATCGGGGAGCAACGTCGCACCATGGGCCGAAGGATCATAATACATGTGGGGTGTTCCATTCTGAGCGGTCACCCCAGCGCCATACTTCAATTCGGAAATAGGCGTAATTCCTCGTTTGGAAATCCGATAACCGGGAAGATTATACCTAAAAATAGGACGCATCAACAACTCTTCGCGCTGGTTCAAGTTGAACAACTCAATAAACAGCAGGGGTTGTTTTGGCAATTGCTCATTCCACTGCGAAAACTCAAATGTTCGTTGCCATGCATTCCCCGATGTGTAACTCCATATTTCATAAGGCGTAGCACGAAAAAAAAGCAAGGTACTATCGCCATGTTCTGCTATTTGAAGCAGTTGCTCTTCAGGAAAAGGCAAGTCCGGAAAAGCCTCCTTCAATGGCATGATCCGATAGGAGTTTAAATCCAGCACCTGAAAGCTATTCACATTCTTTTCGGGATCTACCGCCCAATTATCTCGCAGAAAACTCTGAACGATGAGTCGATTGTTGCCATGCGGTATAATTACTTGAACATCGTCTGAAAGCAAGCCATTTTTCTCTTTGGTGAACAGCAAGAAATTATTGCCATCGTAGCGATTCAACCCCATGCTGGTGGCCAGCCACATGAATCCGCGTGTATCCATAACCGCATCCTTCACATCGCGCGAGGCCATGCCCTGCTCTACAGTAATAAGCTGATGGCTCACCACAAAATCTGCGTTGGCATCAGGCATCGTTTGCTGTGCCACAATTGGCTGAAAGATTCCCCAACACATGCCCCATGCCGATGCAAGAAGCGCAAGAGAAATCTTTCGAACTATGATCGTATGGAAATTCAACCCAATTGCATGATTAGAATGTGATGCGCTACGAAGGTACACCCCGGAGCAAAGAAAATCCCCATCTAACCTGAATTAGATGGGGATCTTCAACTAACAAAACACCAGTTTAAATCCGCTCCAAACGAATCGTTCGTGAACTAGTAGCCGTTCGGATTTTCAACACATAAAATCCTTTTGCATAGTCCGACAAGTCAACCGTTGCTTGTGAGCTGTAAGGTGTGATCGAAATGATCTTCTTACCGGAAACGTCAAACACTTCCAACTCCATGATGCTTGTGCCATCGTTTACCGTGATCGCATAAGCGCCTTCAGAAGGATTCGGGAATACAGAGAATCCGCCGTTCAGTTCATTCACAGCGTTTCCGATTTGCGTACCCTCGCAAATGCAATTAGCGTTGTATACATCATTTGTTGTCTGAGTATCGCCGTCATCGCATGGGTCGCCAATTGAATAGCATGAACCATCATTCGTATTCGCATTTGCGTTGTAGTTGCATGCAGTGCTTGTAGTACAACCCAAAATCTGAATGAGCGCTCCACCGCAGTTGCAATCCGCTCCATACTCATCATCCTCTGTTGTGGCATCGCCATCATCGCAGGGGCTTCCTTCAGTCACGCAAGCATCGTCATTCGACACGTTAGCGCCGGGAGTGTAGTTACAAGCCTCCGGGTCATTGCACACGTTCACGTCGAGGGTTAAATCCGTTACTGTTCCCCACAGGCTAGGACTATCAGTTCCAGTTACTAATGAAAACCAGGCAATGTTATTCTCTTCATGAACTTCATTCGAAATGAAATTATTAGGATCAATTACCGCGTACAGCCTCGGGCCTCTTTCATAAAAACCCGCTTCATCGTTATTTGGTAATTGCACGGTGAATTCAACGTCAACAAACATTTTTGCATCAATGGCGGGAATTTCAATTTCGGTAAATCCGCTAACATAATCCGGAAGTGGCGCATTGCCATTACCGCTCAGGCTG
>CALQJP020000139.1 GCA_943330925.2 Chryseobacterium gleum | reverse complement strand
GGATTCCAAACAATCTTGACTGGATGCTCCTGCCCGTCTTCAATGTTTTGGCCTGATGCGTTGGCGGTTACAGGCCCCGCCAAATTGTTTGCAAGGTTGTGGTAGATATTTCCGTCGCGATGAAAGGCCACGTGGTCGGCGGTTAAATCGCCCAAGTCACCGTTGTGATACGTATCGAACTCAATTCCAAAGGAGGGGTTGAATCCCTGAAAGCCGAATCCCGCGCCATCCGTTCCAATAGCATTGGGACCTACTGTTTGCATTACGAAGGCCATGCCGTCGGCGCCGTTGGCATCGACATTTCCAAAAGTCATTTGAAACTCCAGCGTAAAGGGCTGCGACAAATCGAGCAGATCGGTATACCACACCGATCCGTTTTGCCAAAGGGCGTTGGGCGTAACGGTTATGCAACTGCCGTTGGCGGAGGTAGCATCACCATTGAGCGAATAGTTTTGTGAGGATGCTCCCTGAACAAGGAACAACAGAGCTAAAACAAATACCCACTCTCGTAACAACGCCACCATTTTGTCAAAGATACATGAAGCTGCCCTTACTCATAATAAATCCACGGCTTGAAGTACTGATTGCCGGCCGATAGCTCTGAGTTTTCAAAGATTCGATGCAGGTCGAGCAACAGTCGATGCGGCTCCAGCAAAGCCTGCCCGTGATAATCTGTTTGCAAGGCATTGCACACAAAAACCCTTCGATTGTTGAACGCCGGCAATTCGCGAAGTCGATCATCGCCCTGCAGAATACTCGCTGCAGAAGCAGCTTGTTCGTCGTAGATAATCTTCCCCCAGTAATCGGCCGCAGTTGCTGCAGCGTAAAAAGACTCGAACGGCAGCACCAAGTTACCCGTAGCCGAAGTGTCGCTGAACACATACCGCGCTCCCGCATCGTAAAGCAACGTAGCCAAATAGCTATTGGCCGATGGAACCGCCCAACGATCTCCATCCATCGATCCGGCAAACACAACGGGTCTATTGGTGATTCCTTTCGCTATGCTATCTCTCAAGGTTACATACTGGGCCTCTAGGTCCTTGAACATTTGATCGGCCAACGCCTGCTTGCCCAATAAGCAACCGAAAAGCCTTATCCATTCAGCACGACCCAGCGGATGCTTCTCCAGGTACTCCGACACCTGCACACAACCGATGCCCTTGGATAAAAACTTGTCGTAGCTCTTTCCACCAAATGGATAGACAAACAAAATTTCGGGCGCGATGCTAAATACAGCTTCCGGTTCCAACTCATTGCCGGTAGTCAAATTGATGAGCTCGTCGCTTTCATAAAGACGCTTCGCAGTTGAATCCATGAGACGATCGGCAAAACCTGCCCCCTTCACTTTCTGCAAACAGTCGAGAGCAGACAGAAAAGGAATGTGTGTAGTGGAAAGGCAAGCTATGCGTTCGATTTCGCGTGGCTTCCATCGAATGACCTGCAGAGTGTCGCCCGGTGATTCAAGGTTGAAAAGCGTTATTTGATAGGAACTATCTGCGAGTTTTTTCCAATCGAAACCTTTTGCATAGTGAGGCTTAACCACTTCCACAACAGCCGGAAGCTCACCTCTTTCAGCATTCTCGGCTGAAGAACAACTTGCCAAAACAACAACTGCTGTAAACCATATCCACGCCTTCATCTGCTTCATATCGGTAGCAATGCGGATGCGTCGCGGCGCAACCAATTATCGATGGGGTAGTTTGCACCGGGGTCTACCAAATGCACTGCATACGCTTGTCTTGAACGACCACTCGTGTTCGGTCGACTGTAGTGCGGGAGGTAGCCGTGCAAAACAACACAAGCTCCTTTCTTCACTTCCAGCGGAATCATATCATCGATGGTTATTTCTTCCTCATGAAGGGTTATCATTTCTGTGCCTCCTCCTTCCTTGCGTTGAAAGCGCGAGCGCAGTGCTGTTTGATGTCCACCCGGTTTTGCCCACAAACAACCGTTTTCTATTGTTGCATCCTCCAGCGCAAACCAGAAGCCTATGCAGGAAGCCGGTTCTGTAAACAGGAAGGTGGAATCCTGGTGCACATCCACCACGCCACCAATGCGCGCATGTTTGAAAATATGCATGCTTTGAATGGCAACATAACTTGTCAACCCAAGCGCATGCACCAATTCTTTCATGTGGGAAGAACGCGTAAACGCGTTGTACTCATCATCCAAATCATGCATGGCATGACCCAGTTTATTGAGTGATAAAAAAAGACTCTGCTTCAACGTTCCGTGCTCATCAAATGCATCCTTCTCAAAAAAACACGCGATACGATCGCCCGAATTCAGGAAGTATTCATCGCTTGTTGCAGCTTGATTTTGGGTTTGAAAGACAGAGAACTCCTTATTGATTTCGAACGTGCCCGCCACCTCCAGCGCTCGTTGCATGAGCTTATCGCATTGGTCATGTGTATTGAAATTCTCCAACACCAAATAACCATCGCGTTCAAATTGTTCTCGTAATGTCATGTCTTGATCTAAATGGACAAACCTAACCTATCATTCAATTCAATCGAATAATTCGTGATGAAGCAAGCTTCCCGAATCAATCAACCGCTTCAAGGAGCGCAACTGGCGAGCTTGATGGGTTAGCTGTATGTGTCCCATGTGGTGACAGTCGGTGCCGATGAAGCTGACCATACCCCTTTCGATGAGGCGCTCTGAAATACGCTGACATGCGGGGCCATATTGACCTGTAAGGCTGTTGATATTCAGCTGCAGCATAACATCCTTATCGAGCATACTCTCGTAATTTGAGAAGTTGCCATGCCAGAATTCATAGCGCTCGGGATGGGCCAGTATGGGTTGGTAACCGGCCAATCGCATATTAAAAATAGCTCTTCCCAAATTCACATTCTCTGCTGCAAATGAAATCTCGAAAAGCACAAACTTCCTCTTACCAAACGTCAGCAAGCGCTGCTCCTCAATTTGCTTTTCGAAATGCTCATCGCAATAGTATTCTGCTGCGGCTTCAATTTGCACGTCTATCTCCCTGCGCTTTACCTCTTCTCTCAAAATCGCCAATTTATCGGCAATAATCTCGGGAGTGTTTTTGTACATGTCCCAAAAGATGTGCGGTGTTGTAATAAACTTCTTGTAACCCATTTCCTGCAGGTGCAAAATGAGTTGGATAGACTCTTCCAGATTGGCAGCTCCATCGTCGATGCCCGGCAACAAATGGCTGTGCATGTCAACACCAAGCACAGAGAGGTCAATCGGATCGATTGGCTTTTCCTTTCGGCTGGGCTTCCACTTGTCGAAAAATCCCATGCTTAGCGATTGTACTGCTGTTCGTAATAATGAAGATAGTTGCCGCTAGTTACTTGCTCGAGCCATGCTTCGTTCGATAAGTACCAGTCGATGGTTTGCGAAAGCAAACGCTCAAACGGTTGTGTGGGCTCCCAACCCAATTCTGTTTTGAGCTTCGTTGCATCGATGGCGTAGCGCGCATCGTGTCCGGGACGATCGGTTACATAGGTTATGAGTTGCGCACTCTCACCCGCTGTGCGGACCAGCTTTTCATCCATGAGCTTGCAGAGCAACTTCACTACATCAATGTTCTTCCACTCGTTGTTGCCCCCGATGCAATAGGTTTCGCCATCGGCTCCCTTATGATAAATTACGTCGATGGCTCGCGCGTGGTCTTCCACCCAAAGCCAGTCGCGGATATTTTCACCTTTACCGTACACAGGCAAAGGACGATTATTCTTGATGTTGTTAATGATCAGCGGAATGAGCTTTTCCGGAAAATGATGACTGCCGTAATTGTTGCTGCAGTTGCTTATAACCACGGGCAAGCCATAGGTATGATGATAGGCTCGCACCAGGTGATCGCTCGATGCCTTACTGGCACTGTATGGGCTGCGTGGGTCGTAGGCAGTGGTTTCTGAAAATTTACCCTCTGCTCCCAGCGAGCCAAATACCTCATCGGTTGAAACATGATAAAAACGTTTGCCGGACATCTCTCCTCTCCAACATTCAACCGCGGCATTGAGCAAATTGGCTGTACCAACTACGTTTGTCTGAATGAATGCGTCGGGACCCGTGATGCTGCGATCCACATGACTCTCGGCAGCAAGGTGTATAACACCGTCAAAACGCTCCTCGCGAAACAGTTGCTGAACAAAAGACTTGTCGGTGATGTCGCCCTTCACAAAACGATAGTTCGGAGCATCTTGCACATCGGCAAGGTTGGCCAGATTACCCGCATACGTCAACGCATCCAAATTCACGATGGTGATGTGCGGATAGGCTGTTACAAACCTACGCACCACATGCGATCCTATGAATCCGGCCCCGCCGGTGATGAGAAGCCTCATAAATAGTGACTAGCGACTAGTGACTAGTGACGAATAAACGGCACCAATATCTAGTGTATTTAAAAAAATTATTTCGATGTTTCTTTGCTTCAATCAACTTAGAGACTTTTAACTTTCAACCTTCACTAGTCACTAGTCACTAGTCACTAATTAGAGGCTCCAATAATTCAACTCCTTCATCTTCCCGCGGTACAACCCTTTGAGGTCGATCAACGCGCCCTTTCCTTCGTGAAGGTATGATTTAAAATCAGCCTCTGTTAGTTCTTTGTATTCTTTGTGAGCAACGCCGAGGATGATGGCATCGTATGCATTCTTATCGGCTTCTGTTACAAGTCCAAAACCATACTCGTGCTTCAACTCATCGCTTTCTGCATGGGGGTCTACTACATCCACTTTAATGCTGAACGACTCGAGCTCACGAATGACGTCGACCATCTTCGAATTGCGCACATCGCTCACATCTTCTTTGAATGTCGCACCCATCACCAACACGCGCGACTCGAGTGCGTTGCGGCCTTGTTCCAAAATCTTCTTCACCGTTTGCTTTCCTACATACTGTCCCATGCCATCGTTCACGTAGCGCGCACTGCTGATAACGCGGCTGTGATAGCCGAGTTTTTTCGCTTTATAAACCAGGTAGTATGGGTCAACACCTATGCAGTGACCTCCAACCAAACCAGGTGTAAACTTCAAGAAATTCCATTTAGTTCCCGCTGCTTCCAACACATCATAGGTGTTGATGTCCATCATGTTCATGATCATCGAGAATTCGTTGATAATGGCAATGTTGGCGTCGCGCTGGGTGTTTTCCAAAATCTTGCAAGCCTCGGCTACTTTGATACCTGCGGCACGGAATGTTCCGGCGTCAACTACTATCTCGTAGGTCTTGGCGATTTCTTCCAATGACTCATCATCGCATCCCGAAACAACCTTGGTAATCGTGCGAAGGGTGTTGTTCTTATCACCGGGATTGATACGCTCCGGTGAATATCCTACTTTGAAATCGGTTACTCGCTTCAATCCGGACAACTCCTCCAGAATTGGCACACAGTCGTCTTCGGTGCAGCCGGGGTAAACGGTCGACTCATATACTACGTAGTCGCCCTTCTTCAATACCTGACCAACCGTGCGCGATGCGGAAAGCACCGGACCCAAATCAGGAAGGTTGAGGTGGTTGATCGGCGTTGGAACTGCGATGATGAAGAAATTCACATCTTTCAGCTCATTGATATCGGCTGTAAAATGAATGTCACATCCATCGAACGCAGAGCTATCAAGCTCTTGTGAGGGGTCGATGCAGTTGCGCATCATGTCGACGCGTTTCTGGTTGATGTCAAATCCTACGACCTTGATAGATCGCGCAAACTCCAATGCGATGGGTAACCCAACATAGCCGAGTCCTATTACTGCGAGTTTTGCTTCTTTGTTTTTAAGTCGGTTGTAAATCATATTCCGGGTGCTTCACTAATCAAGAGAGTCGCGAAAATAGCCATTTTCTCAACTCACACGCAGGGCATATGCCTGCATCAATTTTTTATGTACTTGTCGAAATTCTTATGTTCCACCTTGTTCAACTCATCGGCTGACAGCGACTTGAAATAGTCGTAGGTAATCTTAAGCCCTTCGCTCCTATGCACCTTGGGTTCCCAGCCCAGCAGCTGACGAGCCACTGTAATGTCGGGCTGACGCTGCTTAGGATCGTCGGTTGGGAGCTCTTTGTAAATCACTTTTTGTGAAGTACCCGTGAGCTTGATGATTTCTTCTGCGAAGTCGCCAATGGTAATCTCATCCGGATTTCCAACGTTGACAGGTCCGCTGTAGTCGCTGTGTAACAGTCGGTAAATTCCTTCAATGAGGTCGTCGACGTAGCAGAACGAGCGCGTTTGAGAACCATCACCAAACACCGTGAGGTCTTCTCCGCGAAGAGCCTGCCCTATGAAGGCCGGCAATACACGTCCATCATTGAGTCGCATGCGCGGACCATACGTGTTGAAGATGCGCACTATGCGGGTTTCCAAACCGTGAAACGTATGGTAAGCCATGGTCATAGCCTCCTGAAAACGCTTGGCCTCATCGTACACACCGCGAGGTCCAACCGGATTCACATTGCCCCAGTAACTTTCCTTTTGCGGATGCACGGTTGGGTCGCCATACACTTCACTCGTGCTGGCTATAAGCACACGCGCATTTTTCACTTTAGCCAACCCCAAACAGTTGTGAATACCAAGTGATCCCACCTTCAAGGTTTGAATCGGAATTTTCAGGTAGTCGATAGGACTAGCCGGCGATGCAAAGTGAAGAATATAGTCGAGCGGTCCTGGCACGTGTATAAACTTCGATACGTCGTGGTGGTAG
>CALQJP020000138.1 GCA_943330925.2 Chryseobacterium gleum | reverse complement strand
TTGATGGCAGCCTGTCCCATTTTCTCGCGCAGTTCATCGGTCATGAAAGGCGAGGGCGTCTCTTCTACCAACTTCTGGTGACGACGTTGAATAGAACAGTCGCGCTCACTGAGGTGACAAGCCTTTCCGTATTGGTCGCCGGCAATTTGTATTTCGATGTGACGTGGTTCTTCCACGAATTTTTCCATGTACATGCCATCGTTGCCGAAGGCAGCCAATGCTTCGCGCCGCGTTTTTTCCCATGCATCGCGCACGTCGGCGTCGTTTTTGCAAATGCGCATACCCTTGCCACCGCCGCCGGCCGTGGCCTTCATCATGATGGGGTATTTGATTTTATTCGCTATTTCTATGGCGTCTTCCAGGCTTTCCAACAAGCCATCGCTACCCGGAATGGTTGGCACGCCTGCGTCTCTCATGGTTTGCTTGGCGCTCGACTTATCGCCCATGGCTTCAATCATCTCAGGCGATGCACCGATGAACTTGATGCCATTTTCCTTGCACACTTTTGAGAAGGTGGCGTTTTCGGAAAGGAAGCCGTAGCCCGGGTGAATAGCGTCGGCGTTGGTAATCTCGGCCGCAGCGATGATGTTCGGGATTTTCAAATACGATTCTTTGCTGGGTGCCGGACCAATGCAAACGGCCTCATCGGCAAATCGCACATGCAGGCTGTCGCGGTCAGCGGTGGAGTATACAGCCACTGTTTTGATGCCCATTTCTTTGCAGGTGCGAATCACGCGTAGGGCGATTTCACCGCGATTGGCTATCAATATTTTCTTAAACATGATTTCTGTGTTCGTGGTTTAACAAGGGTCATGAACTCGCCCACAGGGGCAAGTCGCCGACGTTAGCTAGGCTGCTGTTATGCAGGTTCAACCAAAAAGAGCGGTTGGTCGTATTCCACCGGTGTGCTATCGTTTATGAGCACTTTCACAATGGTTCCCGAAACTTCCGATTCGATTTCGTTGAAAAGCTTCATCGCTTCTATAACGCAAACTGTATCGCCTGCCTTGATGGTTTGGCCCACTTCTACAAACACGGGTTTGTCGGGGGCTGGCGAGCGGTAGAACGTACCGATCATAGGCGAACGCACTTCGATGAGGTTGCCCTTGGCTTCAGCAGCAGGTGCTGCAGGTGCGGCGGGTGCAGCAGCAGGCGCCGGAGCCGCAATGGCAACCGGTGCAGCAGCAGGCATTGCCACTTGAATAACCTCTTGCACTTTGCCTTTTCCATCAGTAGCCTTGATGGTTATTTTGAAGTCTTTTTGCTCAATAGCTACTTCGCTCACACCGCTCTTGGAAACGAACTTGATGAGCTCCTGAATTTGTGAAAGATTCATGTCCTGATTTTCATTTATAAACGCCGTCTCTTCTGCGTTAGGTGCAGAGGCAGCCGGTGTTTTGGTTTTGTTTGTCTTTGCCAAAGTTAAACGTTTTAAGTTGATTGATTATGCAGGGGTATTGTAAGCCCATTTCACATAAACGGCCCCCCAGGTGAAACCACCTCCGAAGGCTGCTAATATGATATTGTCGCCTTTTTTCAATTGCTTTTCCCAATCCCACAGGCACAAGGGAATAGTGCCCGCAGTAGTGTTACCATAGCGTTGAATGTTGACCATCACTTTTTCCGGGCCAACGCCCATTCGGTTGGCAGTGGCGTCGATGATGCGTAAGTTGGCCTGGTGAGGAACCAGCCATGCCACATCGTCGGCCGAGAGGTGGTTCTTCTCCATGATTTCAGCGGAAACATCGGCCATGCCTTTTACAGCGGCCTTGAATACAGGCTGACCATCTTGGAAAACAAAGTGTTCTTTATTGTCAACGGTTTCGTGCGAGGCCGGCTTCACCGATCCACCTGCTTTTTGATGCAGGTATTGGCGGCCGCTGCCGTCGGACTTGAGTATGCTGTCCAGAATGCCGGTGCCCTCTTCAGTTGGCTCGAGCAGCACTGCGCCTGCTCCGTCACCGAAGATGATGCAGGTGGCTCGGTCGGTATAATCGATGATGCTCGACATCTTGTCGGCACCTACAACCACTACTTTCTTGTATTTGCCGGTTTCTATGAATTGGGATGCGGTAGTGAGTGCATATAGAAAACCTGAGCAAGCCGCGTTGATGTCGTAACTCCAGGCGTTTACAGCGCCGATTTTATCGGAAATGATGTTGGCGGTTGCGGGGAATACGTGGTCGGGGGTTACGGTTGCGCAGATGAGCAGGTCAATTTCCGAAGCCTCAATGCCACGCTTAGCCAATAGTCCTTTTACAGCCTCCGCTCCCATGTCGCTCGTGCCCAAACCCTCTCCCTTCAAGATGTGGCGCTCCTGCACGCCTGTGCGGGTGCGGATCCACTCGTCGGTGGTGTCGACCATTTTCTCTAAATCGAAATTGGTGAGCAGGTCGGGTGGGAGGTAGCCGTGAACGGCTGTTATGGCTGCAGTTGGTTTTGGCATAGGTCGGTTTAAACGATTAGAAATGCGGGCAAATGTAACGAAGCGCTTTAAATACGCAATACGCGTGGAGTTCTATATCCGAGCTGCGCTCGGATGAACCTAAAGTGAAGCCCTGCGGGCTTCGAAGCCCCTGGCTTTAAAAGGTAACTGGCTGTTAGGCACTATTTACCCTTTCACCCTTTCACCCTCTCACCCTTTCACCCTTTCACCCTCTCACCCTCTCACCCTCTCACCCTTTCACCCCTTCACTATTTCACCATTTCACGGCTCATCCCATCCTTTTCCTTGGAAATATGAAAAAATGAATTACTTTTGCCGTCCGTTTTGAAATTCGGTTGAAGTGAACAGATTAAAGGAATACCGCATTCCATACCTTGGTTTGAAGGCGGGAAGCCATCAATACGAGTTTCATCTTACGGACGAGTTCTTTGAGGAGTTTGAGTTTTCAGAGATTCAGGGCGCCGACCTCCAAGTGACGGTTGACCTTGAAAAGCAGAGCACAATGATTGTGATTCACACACGCCTTGGCGGTGGGGTCCATTCTGAGTGCGACCATTGTGGCGATCCACTGCCGCTTACCATCCGAACCGAGCAACAACTGGTTGTGAAGTTTGGCGATGAAACGAGCGAGCAGGATGACGAAATTTTGATTTTGGGTCCGAATGAACACGAAATCGATTTGGCCCAGTACTTCTACGAGTATGCACACCTAGCCTTACCGGCGAGAAAGGTGCACGCTAGTGAAGCTGACTGCAACCAGCAAGTGCTGCAGCATCTGGCCAAATACAAGGTGGATCAAACAGCCAATACCCAGTGGGCCGCTCTGAAAAATTTGAACTACGAAGACCCGGAAGACAATGAATTTTTTGACGAAGAAGAATAACGATTTAATACCATACTAAAATGGCACATCCCAAACACAGGATCTCGCAAACCCGCCAGGCGAAGCGCAGAACGCACTACAAAATTGAAGCTCCTAATGTGGCTACTTGCCCAACAACAGGTCAGCCTCACTTGATGCACCATGCGCATTGGTATGAGGGCAAACTTTACTACAAGGGTAAAGTGCTCGCAGAGAAGGAAAGTGCTGAAAAAGCCTAAACCTCTAGGTATAAAAGCTTCAGAGCCGGCCGCAACATTGCGTGCCGGCTTTCTTGTTTATACCCATTTTCTTTTCTCGCTCACAATTCATCGTTTTGAATTAAGTTAGCCAACCGAAGCAGGGTCTTTCGGCCCAACGCCTTCAAGCGTTGAAACCTAAAAACGTACAGGATATGCGATTTGCTTTTTTTCTATTGGTTGGTCTTTTGATTTCGGGTTTTGTAAATGCTCAATCCGATATTACGCCGGCGGTCAGTGCCGCACTGAAAAAGGGCGATGCATCTGCTATCGCTGTGCATCTCATGCCGCAGGTTGAATTAACCCTGCCGGGCAATGACGGCATGTTCGATAAGGCACGCGCTGAGCAAATGCTTGCCGGTTTTTTCAATCAAAATGCGCCGCAAGCATTCAGCGTGAAGCACCAGGGCACATCGAAGCTCGACGATCAGTTTCGCATCGGTGAATTGACCACCGCCAAGGGAATATTTCGCGTTACGTTTTTCATGAAGAAAAACAACAACGTGCTTCAAATCAAGCAACTCAAAATTGAACCGGCCTGATAGACAGGCTGCTCCTTACTTCTACTCGAATGAATGTTTCTTCCGCTGTCGGCGTTTTTGATGTCGATGATTTTATTCGCCGCGCACTCGCTGAAGATGTGGGCGATGGTGACCACACAACCTTGTCGACCATACCAGCTGATGCAATGGGGAAGGCGCGTCTGTTGGTGAAACAAGAGGGAATACTGGCAGGCATGGAAGTGGCCCGAAAAGTATTTGCACAGGTTGACAGTGCGTTGACGTTTGCACCCGTGCTCCACGATGGTGCGATCATTCAACCGGGTGATGTCGCTTTTTACATCGAAGGTCCATCGCGCAGTATTACCATTGGCGAGCGCCTCGCGCTCAACTTTATGCAGCGCATGAGTGGTATTGCCACCAAAACACATCGCATTCAATCGCTCATCGCTGATACGAAATGCAAGTTGCTCGATACACGAAAGACAACACCCGGTTTCCGATACTTCGAAAAGGAAGCGGTGCGCGTTGGTGGCGGTGTGAACCATCGATTTGGCCTGTATGATATGATATTGGTGAAGGATAACCACGTCGACTTTGCCGGCGGCGTGCCTCAGGCTTTGCAACAAGTGAAAAACTACCTGACCCATACAGGTAAATCATTGCGCGTTGAAGTTGAAGCGAGAAACATGAAGGAGGTCATGCAAATTGTAGAGTCCGGAATTGCATTTCGCGTGTTGCTCGACAACATGACGCCTGCGCAAATTGCTGAGGCCGTGCAATGGATTGATGGCCGGCTTGAAACGGAGGCTTCAGGCGGTATCACCGAGGTCAATATTCGCGAGTATGCGCTTGCCGGAGTCGACTATGTTTCAATGGGTGCGCTTACTCATCAAATTCAATCGCTCGACCTGAGTTTAAAGGCCGTTTAATACGTCTATTCGTTCTACTTTTGCCGCAATGACTGAAGATAGCTTTAACTGGAAATCGAAGTTGCGCAATATGCCTGTGGTGGCCAAATCGGTGCATTATCTCGATACCCTGCGCCTACCCGGTTTTCAAGGATTGTCGCTGTGGTTTGTTTCTTCGTTCTTTGCAGAGTCGATTGTGAAAGGGCAACTAGCAACAAGGGCCTCTGCAATCTCGTTTCGCATCTTCCTGGCTTTCTTCCCGGCAATCATCATTTTGCTTACGTTGATTCCGTACATACCCATCGATGATTTCCAGAAGTCCCTTTTTGATTCGATACGCGGATTCTTTCCGGGCGAAACATTTAGTCTGTTTGAAGATACACTCGACGACTTGATCAACCAGAAGCACAGCGGACTGCTTTCAATTGGTACGGTGTTGCTGTTGTACTACGCTTCGAACAGCATCAATGCAATTCTGATCGGATTCAATCAGAGCTACCACTTTGAAGATAAGAGCCACCCGCTCGTTATGCGCATCTCGAGCATCATTTTGATTTTCGTGCTCGGCTTTATCATGTTGCTTGCCGTTGTGGTGCTTGTATTCAGCGGTGTCATCTTCGAGTACTTGCATCAAATCGGAATCATTGGCGACAGAGGCTACATACCGATATTGAACGTCGCTAAATGGGCCGTTTCGATTACGCTTGTCTATGCAATCATAAGCACGCTCTACAACGTTGGTGTTCGCAAGCGCATTCGCCGCTGGACATTCTTCAACGTGGGAGCAACACTGGCCACGCTGAGCTTCGTTGTGACCTCGTTGGCGTTTGCCTACTTCGTAAACAACTTCGCAACGTACAACAAGCTCTATGGCTCACTCGGTACACTGATGGTGTTGTTGATTTGGTTGAACATCAACTGCGTCATTGTACTCATCGGCTTCGACCTCAATGTGAGTATCCGCAAGGCGCGCCGCAGTGTGCCCAAGCCAAAGCCGGTTATTAAGAACACGATTAGGGAATAGGCAATAGGTGAATAGGTATCAGGTATTAGGTGAATGAGAAATGGCTTATCAACCACCTAATACCTAACACCTGATACCTATCCCCTATTACCTAACACCTATTGCCTAGAAATTATCCAAATCCACTGGCCTCATCACGCCAAACCACTTGAGTATGCGCTCGCCGATGCCGGGCACTTCGATGTGAAGTATGTATACACCACTCGCGATCGGAATTCCTTTGTCGTTCTTCAAATCCCAATCGAGTGAGGTGGTTGGGTCACCTTTCTTGAACTGACGAATGCGTGTGCCGTTCAGATCGTAGATGCTCACTGTGCATACCTCAGGTAGGTTGGTAACCTTCACGCGGTTGTCGAGCTTGTTCGTTTCATAGCTGCTGAACGCGTAGTACGGGTTCGGAACAACGTTGATGTTGTCGAGCTCGTTTGCCAAGGTTTCGCTGCTGTTGGTTACTGCTGCAATGCCCTCTGTTGAGAAGCGATACAGGTTTCTCCATCCGTTGAGCGCACCCTCTGCATCCTGCGCTCCACCGCTTGGGTTGGCCTTGGCATAAGGCTTCGCCACACGCAAGCGAATACGGCAGGTGTTCGGAATAAGACCTTGCTCAGGTGTGAGCATCGCATTGCCGCCGTTATCCAAATCGCTCAGCGCAGTGGCTGTGCTGAGTGTAGAACCTACCCAGGTACAAGCGCGATA
>CALQJP020000137.1 GCA_943330925.2 Chryseobacterium gleum | reverse complement strand
TCTCTGTTCGATGATCCTGCCTATGACTACTCGTATACCGAAATGAATGGAGCAACGGTTCATTGTTCGATTGCAGCAGCTATAGCAGCCAGAAAAGGAATTTTGGTGGTGAACAGTGCCGGAAATTCAGGCGATGATCCGTGGCGTTATCTCACGGCCCCATCCGATGCAGATGGTATACTGGCTGTGGGAGCTGTGGGCCCTCAAGAGCAACACGCCTGGTTTAGCAGCTATGGCCCCTCGGCCGACGGCAGGGTGAAGCCCGATGTGGTAGCCATGGGAAATGCAACGGCCTATGCTGCGCAAGACTCTACCATACGCACGGGCAACGGGACATCGTTTAGCTCGCCGCTCATTGCCGCGGCTTCGGCATGTCTTTACCAATACGCGCCTCATGTTTCGTCGTCTTACTTGCGCGATGCAATCATAAGCAGCAGTTCGACGTACAGATCACCCACCGACTCGCTCGGCAGAGGTATACCCGATTACTACCGCGCATGGAAAATCGTACAAGGCGATGTGCCTGTGGTGGGCGATTTCGGCGCATGGGCCTATCCCAATCCGTGCGCCCAGACGCTGCGTATAACGCTCGACGACGCGAAGTCATGCAATGTGGAACTTGCGATTTACGATGCTATGGGAAGAAGAGTTGTGACGAGCGGTGGCGTTCTAATGACCGATGGTCATGGTACTTTTTCGATGGATGAAATCGTTTCCAAATTACCGGCAGGTCGTTACACCGTGCATGTTCATTGGGAACTTCGAAATTCATTTGTTTCGTTTACCAAAATATCCACTCCATGAAATACACTTTTACGCTTTTCTATTTGTTGATGGCAACTATTGCCTGTGCTCAATTTCAGGTCGGACACTTGCCAAGTATATTCACTGATCCCTCCCGAAATAATAGGGCAATCACATGTGAAATTTATTATCCGGCGACTACCGAGGGTGACTTTGCGCCCCTGGCCGGAGGACAATTTCCATTCATTGTTTTCGGACATGGTTTTGTGATGAATTACACTGCCTACGCGAATATCACGGAGGCTCTTGTTTCGCAGGGCTACATTTTGATTTACGTAGAAACGGAGGGTGGCATTGCCCCTGTGCACAGCGATTTCGGTTTGGATTTGGCGTTTTTGGCGGATCACTTTTATGATGAAAGTGCGAATGCTGCTTCGCTGTTTTATGGGAGTATGCTCGATCGTTGCGCCATCATGGGGCACAGCATGGGAGGCGGCGCAACGTGGCTCGCTGCGACCACAAGCGCGAGTGTCGATTGTATAGCAGGACTTGCTCCAGCCGAAACCAACCCTTCGGCCATTGCAGCTGCTTCGAGTGTGAACGTTCCGGCACTGGTTTTTTCCGGAAGCAGTGATGCAGTAACGGCTCCCGCCACCAATCACGTTCCCATTTTTGAAGGCACTGCAAGCGCCTGCAAGTACTTTGTGAATATTATAGAAGGGTCTCATTGTGGCTATGCTGACAGCGGCTCGCTGTGCGATTTTGGCGAGTTCGGATTTAGCGGTTTGAGCAGAGAAGAGCAACAAGCCATTACGCACGATTTGCTGCTTGCCTATTTCGATTATTACCTGCGAGACATTGCATCAGGACTTGGAGTGATACAGAATTATGACAGCCCGCAGTCGAATACAGAAACACAAATAGAATGTTTGAGTTCAGTTGCAAATACTGAGGTGCAAGGCATGTTGGTGTTTCCGAATCCATGCACGGAGTCTTTGTTTCTGGAAGGCGATGCCAACGGAAGCAAAACGTATAGCGTAATGGATTTGACAGGTAGAGCAGTAGTGTCGGGTTTATTGATGTTCTCCGGCGGTCGTGCTGAAGTAAGCACCGTTCAATTGCCAGCGGGTGTTTATACTCTTTTGCTGAATAGTCAAACTGAAGCGCGCTTCCTGAAGCGCTGATGTTGGCTATTTCATCTTCGCCGCTACCAAGGCACGTATCGCACTCTCTTTCGCCTCAGCGTGCTTTTCCAACTCATCTGCTTTTGCTAACAAGGCTTCCGTAAACGCTTTGTCTTTGATGCCGCTTGCATTGATGCGCACGTTCATGATGGCGCCTAATACGGCGGTGCGTGCGCACAGGGCGCCTACACCTGCGTCGGTCACCGAGTTGGGGTTGCCAATCTCGACCATGCACTCCATGACTTCCAGGCTTGCATATGCAATCTCTGCAGTGCGGTAGGGAATCTCCATGGCGTATTTCGATGCGCTTTCAATGGCTGCGCTGCGTGCTTGCTTTTCTTCGTCGGTGTTTTTGGGTAATGAAAACGCTTCCATGATTTTATTGAACGCCGCGGTGTCTTCATCCACCAAATGCAAAAGCTGCTTTTGATACTCCACTCCTTTCACTGCCCACGTGCTGAACTCTTCCCAACGGTCGTCCCAGCCGCGCTTGTGCGACGATAGATTAGCCACCATCGCTCCGAGCGACGCACCCAACGCGCCCACATACGCACTGATGCTGCCTCCTCCGGGCGCCGGAGATTCGCTCGCGGTTTCATCGGCAAACGCCGTGAGGTTCATGTTCACCAGACGCTTGTTGTTGCCGAGCTTTTGCTCGATGAGGAACTCTATGATTTTCTCTTCGGGTTTGAAGGGTGCGAGGTCATCGAGACCCAGCGACTTCACAGCAATCTTGATTTTTTCTGTTTCTGAAATACCCAGCGAGCGCTCTTGCTTGCGGAGGAAATAATCGGCTGCATCGAGCAACGATTGCTTGGGAATCAGTCCCACCAACTCGGAGCCTGTGACACGCACACCGCGCGCATCGGCTTTCTTGCAAGCCTCTTCAAACGCTACATGCACGGGCGTGATGTTGATGTTGGTTAGGTTAAGGCTCAACTGTGCAATACCATATTCTTCGATGTACCACCCAATGCCTTTCACCGATTTCAAGGTGCCCGGCACACGCTGCGGTTCACCATTCGCATCGAGCAGTGGCTTGCCGGTTTTGGCGTCGTTCACTACACGACCTGCTTCGCGAATGTCGAACGCAATGGCGTTGGCACGACGGGTAGAGGTGGTATTCAGATTCACGTTGTAAGCAACGAGAAAGTCGCGCGCACCAATGACGGTGATGCCCGATTTGCGCACGCTGTCGTTCACTGCGGCCGGACCGAAGTCGGGCTTCCATTCGGGAGTGCTGATTTTTTCAATTGCCTCGTATTCCCCCTTGCGGCAATGCGCCAGGTTGCGACGCTCTTCGATGTTGGCGGCGTATTCGTAGAAGTAGCCGGGTATGCCGAGTTCGCGACCTACGCGCTCACCTACCCGACGAGCTATGGCTACGCATTCCTCCGTGCTCACACCGCTGATGGGTACAAACGGACACACGTCGGTTGCACCTTGGCGTGGATGCTCGCCCTTGTGCGTGCGCATGTCGATGAGCTCTTGCGCTTTCTTGATGAGTTGAAAAGCAGCTTCTGCAACGGCTTCCGGCTCACCGGCAAAGGTGATCACCGTGCGATTGGTGCTGGCACCGGGATCCACATCCAGAAGCATGACGCCTGGAACAGTTTCAACAACTGAGGTGATGGCATTGATTTTAGCCTTGTCGCGGCCTTCCGAGATGTTGGGGATGCACTCAATAATTCTTTGCATAGCGTGATTTTTTCGATTGCAAATATGGACGACAA
This sequence comes from Chryseobacterium gleum, assembly GCA_943330925.2. Taxonomy (GTDB): domain Bacteria; phylum Bacteroidota; class Bacteroidia; order Flavobacteriales_D; family Sanyastnellaceae; genus JAIBBG01. The sequence continues at coordinate 3,074 of CALQJP020000137.1, read as the reverse complement.
GATCGGTTGAAGAAAGAAAAAGAAGTTCTCTGTGACCTCTGTGCACTCTGTGGTGATTTTTTATAACACAGAGGTCACGGAGGACACAGAGTGGATCAATAATATCCTTACAAATAGAGATATTCGGAATACACTCGTTGATACGTTGAATGGGTTGCTGATTGCGAGCGCAGGTATTGGCTACAACTTCGGTCGAAGAAAGTAAAAGAAGTTCTCTGTGCCCTCTGTGAACTCTGTGGTTAAAAAATAAAACACAGAGTACACAGAGGGCACAGAGTGTATCGATAATAGTTTTACAAACAGAGATATTCGGAATACACTCGTTGATACGTTGAATGGGTTGCTGATTGCGAGCGCAGGTATTGTCTACAACATCGGTCGAAGAAAGTAAAAGAAGTTCTCTGTGCCCTCTGTGTCCTCTGTGGTTAAAAAATAAAACACAGAGTACACAGAGGGCACAGAGTGTATCGATAATAGCTTTAAGAACAGAAAAATTCGGAATACATGCGATGATACGTTGAATATGTTGCTGTTTTACGAGGGCAAGTATTGGCTACAACATCGGTCGAAGAAAGTAAAAGAAGTTCTCTGTGCCCTCTGTGCCCTCCGTGTTTTATTTTTTAACCACAGAGTTCACGGAGGACACAGAGTGAGTATCAACAATAGCCTTACAAACCCAGAATTACTCGTTCTATTTTATTCCTTCCGAAACTGTACATCATCTCACCAAGCTGATTAATCGGCTCGGTGATGATGAGGCTGGCTTTCTTGCCGATAGTTATCGTTCCCAGCGTGTCTTCAACGCCCATGGCATACGCGCCGTTCAGTGTGGAAGCGTTGATAACTTCGTTGGGTGTCATGCCCATGTATATGCAGGCAAGGCTGTTTACGAGATTCATGTTGCCGCTGGGTGCGCTGCCCGGATTGTAGTCGGTGGCGAGGGCCAGGGGTAATCCTGCGTCGATGATTTTGCGGGCAGGTGTGTATGGTATTTTGATGAACAGTGAACAGCCGGGCAATGCAACGGGCATGGTCGAAGAACCTTGCAGCGCGGTAATGTCGGCATCGGTCAGCACCTCGAGGTGGTCGACGCTGAGGGCGTTACATTTTACACTTGCTGCAACACCACCAATTGCATTGAACTGGTTGACGTGTGTTTTTGGTCGCAACCCGTATTTCACTCCTGCCTCCAGAATGCGCTCTGTTTGCGCCACGCTGAAGTAGTTTTCTTCGCAGAACACATCGATGTATTCGGCCAAGCGTTGGTTGGCAACCTCGGGTATCATGACCTCAACCAAGTGGTCTACATACGCATCGGGGTTGGCCTTGTATTCTTTAGGAATGGCATGCGCTCCGAGGAACGTTGCTTTGATGGTGAGCGGTGAAACCTGTTTCAGGCGGTCAATCACACGGAGCATTTTGAGCTCGCTTTCCAGTGATAAACCATAGCCGCTTTTTATTTCAACCGCACCGGTGCCCATGGCTTGCATTTCGTTCAAGCGCTTGAGAGCCGATTCAACCAACACTTCTTCTTCGGTAACCGCAAGCAAGGCAGCTGAGTTGAGAATGCCACCGCCGCGCGCAGCAATTTGCTCGTAGGTGAGGCCGTGGATGCGATCTACAAACTCGCCCACGCGCGAACCGGCATATACGGTGTGCGTGTGTGAGTCGCACCAGGTGGGAAGCACCAGTCGGCCGTCGGCTTCAATCACCTCCAATCCGCGCCAATCGCTTATGCCGGGCCAGTCGGCCATCGTGCCGAAATCCACTATCACACCATCTTCGATGGCCAACCAAGCATCGTTGAGGCTCGGCAGTTGGTTCATAGCTTGGCCTGCTATCAGCCTGGGTGCGGTTTCGTATACACCCAACAGCGATTGGATGTTTTTAATGAGTATGCGCGACATGTGCGCGAAGGTAGTTTTTTCGATCAATTGGTCAATACTTCCTGCGGTTGATTGGTCAACAAATCGAAACGGCTACTTTTGACACTTCGTTATGCGTTTATCGGATCGAACATCATCTTTCCTGTTTTTGCTGGTCGCAGTAGTGGTGGCAGTCATTCTTCAATGGCCCTATCTGTTCGAGTTTCCGGGCCACATTCATGCGTGGGCTCAGGTGGATCGATTGGCTCTGACAAATGGATTCCTTCGCAATGGATTTGATTTGTTTCACCCCGAAACCCAGGTGCTCAATCACATCTATCCGCACGATTTTTTTGATCAAAGCACGTCAACCATCACCGCTGTTGATTTGCCGTTGCATGATTATCTGGTGGCGATTATCATGCGGCTCTTCGGATGCAGTGAAGCGTGGGTGTTTCGATTGTATGTAATCGTTGCGGGAATTGTTGGCCTGTTTTATTTGGGTAAACTCTCGCTGCTCGTGTTGAAGGATGAGGTAAAGGCATTCATCGTGTTGGCTTTCGCATGCTTGTCGCCGGTTTTTGTGTATTACCAGGGCTCGCTTCTCCCAAGTATACCCTCGTTGTCGCTGATCATCGCAGGGGTCTATTACTATTTCCGTTTCCGGGAGCAGCAGAAGTCGCGCTATTTTATGGTTACCATGGTTTGCATGGCGCTGGCCTTACTGAGTCGAACCACGTTCGTAATTCCCTTTGTAGCTGTGCTGTGCTTGGAGTTTCTGGATGTGCTTAAAAACCGAAAGATTCCATGGAAGCGAGTTGCGGCAGTGTCGGTTGTTGCACTGGTATTTTTTGCATACCGTCACCACAACGATGCGTTGCGAAACGAATACGGCTCTATGTTTTTGAATAGGCTATTGCCGGCCGAAAGCATCGAGGAGGTTAAGTTTCTGCTGGGCTATGTTTGGGAGCATTGGAGGTTTACGTATTTCTCTTCGATTCATTATTGGGCGGTGCTGATACTCCTTGTTTCCGTTGGTGTGGTCAGGTTTGCGAAGTGGTCGAATGAAAGGCCTTTGTCGCGTTTTGGGCTCTACGTGCGGACGTATTTTGTGGGGTGTGTTCTTTTTGCGGCAGCCATGCTGAAGCAATTCCAGTATCACGATTATTACTTTCTCGACACGTTCTATCGGCCCTGTGTGTTGCTGGT
>CALQJP020000136.1 GCA_943330925.2 Chryseobacterium gleum | reverse complement strand
TTGCCATTGGCGAAACCGTTAAGATCGGATACGTTGACCAGCGTCACAAAGAGATAGACCAGGACAAGAGCGTGTACGAAGTGATCAGCGGAGGCAACGAGGTGATTGAAGTGGGTGGGCAGACCATTAACTCGCGCGCCTATTGCAGCAAGTTCAACTTCCAGGGAGCCGACCAGCAGAAGAAGTGCGGTGTGCTTTCCGGTGGTGAACGCAACCGTTTGCACTTGGCCATGACGTTGAAGACAGAAGCCAACGTGCTCTTGCTCGATGAGCCTACGAACGATATCGACGTGAACACCCTCCGTGCCTTGGAAGAAGGTATACAGAACTTCGCGGGCTGTGCTGTTGTAATCAGCCACGACCGTTGGTTCCTCGACCGTATTTGCACGCACATACTGGCATTTGAAGGCGACTCACAGGTTGTTTACTTCGAAGGCGACTTCAGCGAGTATGAAGAGAATAAGAAGAAGCGACTGGGTGATACTACGCCGCATAGGTTGAAGTATAAGAAGCTTGTTCGATAGGTGATAGGGATTAGGTGATAGGTTATAGGGATTAGGTGATAGGTGATAGGGATTAGGTTGAAGGTTGAATGTTGAAGGTTGAAAGTTGAATGTTGAAGGTTGAAAGTTGAATGTTGAAGGTTGAAAGTTTGTTACCCCTTATCATTTATCACTTGCTGTTTATCACTTGCTGTTTATCACTTGCCGTTTATCACTAATCACGCATCCCAATACCTAGAACCTAAAACCTAATACCTAATACCTATCACCTAATACCTAATACCTAATACCTAACCCCTATAACCTCCCATGATACGTCTCCGCCTCACCACCCTCGGCTTCATGCAATTCTTTGTATGGGGAGCTTGGCTCATCACCATTGGCACTTACTGCTTCAACGCGAAAGGTTGGACGGGGGCTGAGTTTGGTGCCATATTCAGTACGCTCGCGTTGTCGTCGTTGTTTATGCCGGCGCTTACGGGCATTATAGCCGACCGCTGGATGAATGCGGAGCGGTTGTATGGCATACTCCATATTCTGTATGGACTGATATTGTTTGCGGTGCCCGGGGTAGACGATCCGGACTCGCTGTACTATGTGATTTTCGCGGCGATGATTTGCTACATGCCCACCATTTCACTTTCGAACTCCATCAGTTTTCGGATTTTGAAAGATCAGAATTACGATGTGGTGAAGGCGTTTCCGCCCATTCGCGTTTGGGGCACGGTTGGGTTTATTGTGGCCATGTGGGTAACGAACATTACCGGCAGTAAGGCCAATGCCAATCAGTTTATCATTGCAGGCGTTGCCGCGATAGGGTTGGGTATTTACTCATTCACCTTGCCGGCTTGCAAGCCGCAGCGCAGTATGTCGCCCGATGCATCGCTGATGGATCAGCTGGGTTTCGGAGCGTTTCGTTTGCTGAGCAATTCACGCATGGCCATGTTCTTTGTTTTCTCCATGTTTTTGGGGGGAGCCTTGCAGTTGACCAACATGTTTGGCGATTCGTTTTTGGATGACTTCAAGCGATTCCCGGAATATGCCGACTCGATTGTGGTGAAGTATTCTACGATCATCCTCTCGATTTCACAGATATCGGAGACGTTGTTTATCTTGACCATTCCGTTTTTCCTCAAGCGATTTGGCATCAAGCAAGTGATGCTCATGTCGATGTTTGCGTGGGTTTTGCGTTTTGGTTTGTTTGCATACGGAGATCCTGCGGGAGGACTGTGGATGATCATTCTCTCGTGCATTGTGTATGGCATGGCCTTCGATTTCTTCAATATCTCGGGCTCTTTGTTTGTGGAAACCACGGCAGACCCTTCCATACGTTCCAGCGCGCAGGGGCTTTTCATGATGATGACCAATGGAGTAGGAGCGTACCTGGGAAGTAAGATCAGCGGCACTGTTATCGACGCCTATTTTACAGTGGGCGGCGAGAAAGAGTGGACGGGTATCTGGCTCAGTTTTGCAGGCTACGCGCTAGTAGTGGCCATTTTGTTTGCGCTCATGTTTAAATCGCCCAACGACAAGGTGGAGCGCTTTGCGCATTGATGCACACCCCCCAATTTTGAATGAACACACGCGTTGCCATGCCATGAAAAAGATTGCTGACTGGATGCGCAAGCATTGGAAATGGCTGCTGCCATTGGTCTTGGTGTTCGGGGTTCTTTTCTATTACCGATATGATGTGGCCGAATGGACGCGCAAGGCTTTTGGCATTGTATTGCCGGAAAATCCCCGACCGCTGGGTGTAACGTCGCTGGAGTGGTGTGAGCTGAATTATGGAGAGCAGATGCAGGAAATTGCCACTGAAATGGATCTGCCGTATCCCTATTTGATGTCATTGGCGGTGTTGGAGTGCAGCGGTGAGAAGCCGGCCGGTCAGCGATTTGAGCGACATGTTTTCAATGAGCTTATGAAGGTGAAGGCAGGGAAGCGCAAGAAATACGAGATGGCCACACCCGAAAAGCTGGCGTCGCTTGACGAAGAGGAGATACGTGCGCTGGCAACCAGCTGGGGGCCTTTCCAGTTGATGGGCTACAAGGTTTTCGAGCTCGACTTATCGATCGAGGACCTGAGCAACGACGACGACGCCTGCTATCACGGTGCGCGCTGGATCAAGAAACAATACGGTCGTTACCTCCAAAAGAACAAATGGAAGGATGCCTTTCATATTCACAACACGGGTAAACGATTCCCACTGTCGGGGCATCCCAAAACACATGACCCTTATTACGTTTCGGACGGTATTCGCTACATGAAGTTTTTTTCAAGCCGACCGGAACGTTGAAATGTCATTTGCATTTCACGTATATCTCTTAATTTTACGTCGTCCTCTCAAGAGGAATCCATTAAACCAGCATTGTATGAAGTTTCTTTACACTACCCTGTTTTCACTTATTGCATTTTCGGCCGTTATGGCCCAGCAATTAACCCCGTCGGTCATTGCATCGGCAGGAGGGTCATTCCAATCACAGGAGTTCAGCTTGGATTACACGCTGGGCGAGACGTTTATAACCACCTTAACCAATGGCCAGAACACGCTTACGCAAGGCTTCCATCAGCCGCAGGCAGGAGTGATTGTGGAAGGATGCACTGCTGTTGAGGCGTGCAACTACAATCCGGACGCTACGGTGGAAGACGGCTCGTGCATATTGCCCGGTGAGCCATGCGACGACGGCAATCCGGCTTCGTTGGATGATGTGTGGACGGCGGATTGCGTGTGCGTCGGATCGGTTGTGGGATGCACGTTCCCTCAAGCCTGCAACTTCAACCCTGATGCGGTAGTAGAGGACTCGAGTTGTTTATTCACAGGCGATTCATGCGATGATCAGAACGCCGCAACGATATTGGATGCCGTAGGTGCCGATTGTGTTTGTGCCGGACAGGCGGTAGTAGAAGGATGTGTGGCAATAGCCGCTTGTAATTTTAATCCGAACGCCAATGTTGACAATGCCACTTGCATATTTCCCGGTGAAACCTGCAACGATGGAGACGCAACAACGATCAACGATGTACTTGGGGCAGACTGTGTGTGCGCGGGTACACCGGTGAGCGAGGTGGAAGGCTGCATCGACGTCTTAGCCTGCAACTATAACTCCGATGCAGTGATCGATGATGGCTCATGCATCTTTGTGGGCGACGCATGCAGCGACGGCAATGCAGCAACCATCAACGATGCTTACACGGCAGATTGCACGTGCGTGGGAGAGGTTGTTGTGGAACTGCCGGGCTGTACATTCCCGAATGCCTGTAACTACGATGCGCTCGCAACGATTGAAGATGGAAGTTGCTTTTTTGTAGGCGATGCCTGCGACGATGGATTGGCAGAGACGTCGAACGATGTAATTCTGACCGACTGCTCGTGCGAGGGAGTAGTTGTTGAAGTATTGGGTTGCACCAGCAATGCAGCGTGCAACTACAATGCAGCAGCAACTGCCGATGATGGCACGTGCTACTTCCCCGGTGATAATTGTGATGACAACGATGTAAATACCATCAATGATATTTATACCGCCAATTGCCAGTGCCAGGGAGAGCCCGTTGAGTTGATAGAAGGCTGCACCGCGGCTGATGCATGCAACTACAACCAGGCAGCGAATGTGGATGATGGGTCATGCACCTTCCCCGGTTGCAACGATTTGGATGCGTGTAACTACGATCCGCAGGCAGGTTGCTATGACGGCAATTGCGACTACCCGGCCGTGAATTACGATTGCGATGGAAACTGCTTGAATGACTCCAACGGCAATGGTGTTTGCGATGAATATGAAGTATATGGTTGCACCGATGAGACAGCTGTAAACTACAACGTTGAAGCTACTTCGGATGATGGCAGTTGTTTGTATGGCGGATGCACAGACCTCACTGCATGTAATTATGATGAAACAGCCGATGTGGAGGATGGATCTTGTGTCTATCCCGGTTGCACCGATGCAGAAGCGTGCAATTACGATGTAGCTGCCGGATGCGACGATGGCTCGTGCACTGCCGCCGGTTGTACCGATTTTGCCGCATGTAATTACGATGCAACTGCAGCATGCGACAACGGTAGCTGTACGTTTCCGGGCTGCAACGACGCGGCCGCTTGCAACTACGATGCAGCAGCCGGTTGTTTGGCCACTGGAGCTTGCACCTATCCTGATTTTGCGTACGACTGCTCGGGCAATTGCTTGAGTGACGGCAACAACAATGGCATTTGTGATGAATTTGATTCGGAAGGCTGCCTCGACCCAACCGCCGATAACTACAATCCGAATGCAACCACAGAAGATGGTTCATGCGTGTACCTCGGTTGCACCGACGTTGCTGCGTGTAACTACGATGTGACTGCACTCGATGACGATGGCTCTTGCATCTATCCCGGATGCACGGATGTAGAAGCGTGCAATTACAATGCAGCTGCCGGCTGCGACGATGGCTCCTGCACTGCCGCCGGTTGTACCGATGTTGCCGCATGTAATTACGATGCAACAGCAGCATGCGACAACGGTAGCTGTGCGTTTCCAGGCTGCAACGACGCGGGCGCTTGCAACTACGATGCAGCAGCCGGCTGTTTGGCCGATGGAGCTTGCACCTATCCTGATTTTGCGTACGACTGCTCGGGCAATTGTTTGAACGACGGCAACAACAATGGTGTTTGTGATGAATTTGATACGGAAGGCTGCCTCGACCCAACCGCCGATAACTACAATCCGAATGCAACCACAGATGATGGTTCATGCGTGTACCTCGGTTGCACCGATGCTGCTGCGTGTAACTACGATGTGACTGCACTTGATGATGACGGATCATGCACCTATCCATCCGAGACCTGTTTGGATTGTGCAGGTGTTTGCCTTCAGGACACCGACACTGATGGAACGTGCGATTGCCTGGAAATAGAGGGATGTACGAACCCCGCATCGGTAAACTACAATCCGCTGGCTACTGAGTTTGACGGCTCTTGCGTACTTGGATGTATGGATGTGTTTGCGATAAACTACAGCGCGCAGGCGAATGAAGACGACGGAAGTTGTATCTATCAAGTGTTGGGTTGCACATACCCGAGCGCCTGCAACTTCAACCCGGAGGCTACCACAGACAACAACACCTGTTCGTTTCCCGGTTGCAATGATTTTGCGGCATGCAATTATGACCCGGCAGCAGGATGCTTGCTCGAAGGAAGCTGTGAATACCTCGATGAAAACAATAACGGTCAGTGCGACTTGTATGAAATATACGGATGCACCAATGCCGATGCTTGCAATTACAACGCAGCAGCCACATTCGATGACGGCACCTGCGGGTTTGATACTGAGCAGACCATCGCCATAACGGCCAATGAGCAGTACCAGTGGAACGACATCACGTATACCGAAAGTGGCGTGTTTGAATACACCTACACAAGTGCAGCGGGTTGTGACAGCGTGGTTATTTTGAATTTGACCATCACGTCCATAATTGAAATAGACGCCAACGACTTGCAGGTATGGCCCAACCCGGCCAATCAGCAGGTGCAGGTTACCATGAATGGCATGGCTGCTGAATCAATTGAGGTGTTTGACATAGCCGGAAAGCATGTAGCAACCTACACCCGCAAAACACGGTTGGATGTTTCAAACTGGGCCGCCGGCAGTTACATGTTGCGTGTGCGCAATGAGCAGGCTGTGCTGGAACGAAGACTGATGGTGGTGAGATAATCCGCACTTGTTTCGATGATATAAAGATGGTCAATGCGCTTGCATTGGCCATTTTTTTTGAACCGCATTTAGTTTGCTGACGGCCTGTGTGTTGGTGCTCGAATGAGCTTATATTCGTTCAACCTTAATTCAGAACGAACATGTTGCTTCGTGCGCAGAAAAAGCCATTGAATGGATTGCTGCCTGTTTTGCTATGTATATGGCTAGCCTCCGTCATGCCTGCAATTGCTCAAGCCCAGTATTGGCAGTCGGAGCTCTTGGACAGCGCCATGGTGCATCAATACGAGGGTGGTTTTTTGGGCGGTGGTCTCTCATCTGCAGATTTTGATAAGGATGGTTACGACGACCTCTTGTTTTGTCAGCGTGCATCCAATCCAGTATTGCTCAAAAGCAATCAAGGTGTGCTTCAACCATGGCCGTTGGGTATTCAAAACACCGGAGAGATAAAGCAGATGACCTGGGTAGATTTCGACAACGATGGCGACCGCGATGTATCGATGACCGGTTTGAACATGCCTGTGCAGCTATTTCGGAATGAATCGAATGCTTTGCAGCCCTTGCTCGCAAGCTCCGGAATTTCAATGGACACGCTTGTTTCCTATGG
>CALQJP020000135.1 GCA_943330925.2 Chryseobacterium gleum | reverse complement strand
GTAATGGCCGCCTGACGGGCTTTGTTGTAGTTCAATTTCAATTCCTTTACCATAGCTCCTGCATTGTCGGTTGCTTTGTGCATCGCTGTCATGCGCGCTCCGTGCTCCGAAGCTACTGAATCGAGCAATGCTTTGAACAACTGCACTTTCAGGGTTCGAGGAATCAACTCATCGATGATCTGTTCCTTCTGTGGTTCGAAGATATAGTCGGTCTGCGATGACTTACCCGCAACTTGTGTAGGCACAACAGGCAGGAATTGTTCAGTTACCACAAGCTGTGAAGCCGCGTTCTTGAACTTGTTGTACACCAGCACTACTTTGTCGTATTTACCGGCCACAAACTGCTTCATCACTACTTCTGCAATTGCAGAGCTATTGTCGTACGTCAGTTTATCGAAAACGCTATATGGCGACTCACCCAACCCTTCTGTGCTGTGATGCGATGTTTTCTTGTACACATCAAACGCTTTCTTACCGAGTGAAAGAATCTTCACGTTGGCATTTCCGAAATCCGCTTTCATTTGATTGCGAATTTCCTTGATCACGTTGTTGTTGAAACCACCACACAAACCACGGTTAGAAGTAATGGCTATCACCAATACGTTCTTTACATCGCGCTGCTGGCTGTAAACGCCTTCCGATGCGTCGAGGCTTGAGCTTACGTTGCTCAATATCTCCTGCATTTTTTCGGCATACGGACGCATGCGAGTGATTGCATCTTGGGCGCGCTTCAACTTCGCAGCACTCACCATTTTCATGGCAGAGGTAATCTGCATCGTGCTGTTCACCGAGGTGATGCGTAAACGTATTTCTTTGAGATTCGCCATCGTTGTCTATTCCGAAACGGTATGCTGATTCTTAGTTGTAACGTGCTGTCAATTCCTTAGCAACCTTCTCGAGAGTACCGGTAAGGTTGTCGTCGATTTGACCTGCGCCAAGTGCGTTCAAAACGTCCTTGTGATTCTTTTCGAGATATGCCAGGTAATCTTCTTCAAACTTCTTCACGCTCTCTACAGGCACCTTAGAAAGCAAGCCTTTCATACCGCAGTACAAAATAGCCACCTGCTTATCTACTGACATCGGCTGGTTTTGTCCTTGCTTCAGGATTTCCACGTTGCGACGGCCTTTGTCCAATACGAATCGGGTCGTTTCATCGAGGTCGCTACCGAATTTCGAGAACGCTTCCAATTCGCGGAACTGCGCTTGGTCGAGCTTCAACGTACCTGCCACTTTCTTCATCGACTTGATTTGAGCCGAACCACCTACGCGACTTACGCTGATACCCACGTTGATAGCAGGACGCACACCGCTGTTGAAGAGGTTTGTTTCCAAGAAGATCTGTCCGTCGGTAATAGAAATTACGTTGGTTGGGATATAGGCAGAAACGTCGCCCGCTTGTGTTTCGATGATTGGCAACGCAGTAAGCGATCCACCACCTTTCACTTTGCTCTTCAACGACTCTGGAAGGTCATTCATGCTGGCGGCTACGCTCTGTGTTTCGTTCACCTTCGCTGCACGCTCTAGCAGGCGGCTGTGGAGGTAGAACACGTCACCAGGGTATGCTTCGCGTCCGGGTGGACGACGGAGCAGCAGCGAAACCTCGCGGTATGCAACCGCTTGCTTCGACAAGTCATCATACACGATGAGTGCAGGACGACCCGTGTCGCGGAAATACTCTCCGATGGCACAGCCGGCAAACGGAGCGTAGAATTGAAGTGGTGCCGGATCCGATGCAGTTGCAGCAACTACAACGGTGTATGGCATAGCACCGTTTTCTTCGAGGGTTTTCACTGTAGCTGCTACAGTCGAACCTTTCTGGCCGATTGCAACGTAGATACAGAAAACAGGTTCACCCTTATCGTAAAACTCTTTTTGGTTGATAATCGTGTCGATGGCAACAGTGGTCTTACCGGTCTGACGGTCGCCAATAATCAACTCGCGCTGACCACGACCAATCGGAATCATCGCGTCGATAGCGCGAATACCGGTTTGCAACGGCTCCTTTACAGGCTGACGGTAGATAACGCCGGGAGCTTTGCGCTCGAGCGGCATCTCAAACAATTCGCCCGGAATCGGACCTTTACCGTCGATAGCCTCTCCGAGCGTATTCAACACGCGACCCAACAAGCCTTCGCCTGCCTTGATCGATGCGATACGACCCGTACGCTTCGCTACAGAGCCTTCCTTCAAATCGCCGCTTGGGCCGAGCAATACTGCCCCTACGTTGTCCTCTTCGAGGTTCAATACGATACCGCGCACGCCGTTATCGAACTCGATGAGCTCACCCGACTGCACGTTGGAAAGTCCGTAAATACGAGCGATACCGTCACCCACCTGGAGTATGGTACCCACTTCCTGAAGCTCAGCTTCAGATTTGAATCCCGCAAGCTGCTCGCGCAGTATGTTGGATATTTCTGCAGGTTTTACTTCTGCCATGTTGTTGTTGTTTTAAACTAAAAGTTTATTCCACCTCGATGAGTGGAATCTTAAATCTCTGCTATGTAAGGGTTCTCCGCAAATTCGCGCTTGAGCGCTTTAATGCGATTGGCAATTGCCGAATCGATTTGCTTGTCACCCACTTTCAATACGAATCCTCCAATGAGGGAAGCATCCACTTTTTCTACCAACTCCACCTGTCCGCCGGCTAGCTTTACAGCAGCCTCCAGCAAGTGTGAACGCGAGCCTGCATCGAGCGCCACAGCAGAAGTAACTTCTGCTACCGTGATACCCTGGTGCTTGCGCAGTTGGTTGAGGAAGCTGGTCACAATTTCGGGCAAATAACCCTCACGACCCTTGCGGGTAAGCAAGGTCATGAAGCCCATTGTGAGGGCGTTCACCTTACCGTCGAACATCCTGTGCAGAATGTCGACTTTCTTGTCGGCCTTTACAACCGGACTTGAAAGCATCATGCGCAAATCACGACATTCGTCCATGATGCCTTGCAACATGACCATATCGGTCTTTGCAGCATCGAGCTCACCCTTTTCAATACAAAGGTCGAGCAGTGATTTGGCGTAACGCGACGCTATGCGGATTCCACTCATGTTAGTTTGATCGGATTTCTGCGATCAGTGATTCGTTTAATGCCTTCTGCTTTTCACTGTCTGAAAGCTTTTCACGGGTGAGCTTCTCGGCGATATCAACGCTGAGGGTAGCCACTTGATTTTTCAGTTCGGTAATTGCAGCTTTTTTCTGATTATCGATCTCCAGACTGGCAGCCGTGATGATGCGGGTCGACTCTTCGCTTGCCTTGGTGCGGGCCTCATTGACAATGCTGTCTTTAAGAGCCTTTGCCTCAGCAAGGATACGATCGCGCTCATCGCGTGCTTCGCGCAGGAGCTGTTCGTTGCCGGCTTGGAGTTTCGACATTTCCTGACGTGCACGTTCAGCCTCATTCAAAGCATTTTCAATGCCTTGTGAGCGCTCATCGAGCGACTTCAAGATGGGACCCCAGGCCATTTTCTTCAATAAGAAGGCAACAACCAGAAAGGCAACCGTAGCCCAAAACACCGTTCCGTACGAAACGCTTAATAATCCATCCATGGATATAAAACTTTATTTGGATTTAGCACGGCCATTAGCGTGGCCTGCAATCGCTTATTATCCGAATACTACGAGCAGGCACACGATTACCGCGAAGAGAGCAACACCCTCTACGAGAGCCGCAGCTACAATCATGCTAGCACGCAAATCACCGGCGCTTTCTGGCTGACGTGCCATTGCGTCCATTGCATGGCTACCGATAAGACCCACTCCGATACCTGCACCGATTGCTGCAAGACCTGCACCGATACCAGCGTAACCTGCTGCTGAGGCCGCTTCCAAAAGAACTGTCAAGAATTCCATTTTTATTTGTTTGTGTTTGAGTTTGCTAATTAATGATGTGCTTCTTCATGATGGTGTTCCTGCGTGGCATCGCCGAAGTACAACGCGGCCAACAAAGTGAATACATATGCTTGAAGAAATGCTACCAAAAGTTCAATGAAAAACATGAAGACGATGAACAACGTAGAGAAGACACCGACTCCATAACCTGCCACTACACTCTTCTCACCAAAAATGAAGATGAGCGATGTGAACGCCAGGATAATGATGTGACCTGCATTGATGTTCGCAGTCAATCGGATCATCAATACAGCAGGCTTAATGAAAATGCTCAGGAATTCAATTGGCACCAAGATGAACTTGATGGCGACAGGCACTCCGGGAGGCCATACGATGTGACCCCAGTAGTGCGCGTTGCCGTTGATGGTGGTCAAAATGAAAACGAACGTCGCAAGCACAAGGGTGATGCTCAATGTACCTGTGATGTTGAATCCACCCAAGAACGGAATCAAACCAAGCATGTTCGAAGCCCAAATGAAGAAGAACGACGTGAGCATGAAAGGCAAAAACTTCTGAGCTCTCTTCTTTCCCAATGCCGGAATAGCCACTTCATCTTTGATGAACAAAACGAAAGGCTCCAACATGTTTTGCATGCCCTTCGGCGCTTGTCCTTTACGCTTCTCATAGGCCTTGGCCACACGGGCAAAAAGGAACAATACCAGCGTCAGCATGAGCAACATTCCGAAAACTGATTTCGTAATCGAAAAGTCCGAAACCGCATGTCCATGAAACTCTTCGTGCTCTTCCGCATGCGCATCTGCTGCAACGGGCGCACCTGTTGCCAGGCTATCCGCAGCTACTTGAAGCGTGTCGTGCATGGCAGCAACATCTGCGTGGCTTTCTTCTGCGTGTTGCGCAGGATCAACTACATAGATTTTCTCGTGATGGAGCACATAGCTATTGCCTGTTGTTGCGCTCGTATAGGTCTTGGTGAACTCGTGGTGTTCATCCATGAACACGGAGCTCATGAAGAAATCAAAACCCTTTTCTGTTTTGACGATGCAAGGCAAAGGCAACGTAACATGACCGAAGAAATGAACCGAGTGCGCATCCGAAATGTGGTGCACAATCATCTCTCCTGCCTTGAATTTTCCTTCTTCTCCACCCCCTGACGCATATGCACGCATGCCAGCCAGTTGAAGACACAGGATGGCCACTAGCGCCGTAATACGGCTCAAAGCCTTGATTTTATTGGGGGTTTGTTTACTTAACATCAGGAATAATCCTCAAAATTGCGCGGCAAAAGTATACATAGAATGGAGTAGCGCCAAGGGTTAACTTGGAAATTTCACAACTCCTTGAAAAATCAAGGGATTGCAAGCCGAAAACTCCAATTAAGATAGCACTCCGCGTGATATTACAATTTTCTGTACTTCGCTGGTTCCTTCGTAAATCTGCGTGATCTTGGCGTCGCGCATCAATCGCTCTACGTGATACTCCTTCACATAACCGTATCCACCGTGAATTTGAACAGCCTCTACGGTGTGCTTCATGGCAACATGTGACGCGTACAACTTCGCGATAGCGCTGGCTTGGTCATAGTTTAAATGCTGGTCCTTCAACCAAGCAGCTTTGTAAACCAACAAACGCGCAGCTTCAATTTCGGTAGCCATATCAGCCAACTTGAATGCAATGGCCTGGTGCTGCGAAATTTCCTTTCCGAATGCCTTGCGCTCCTTCGAGTATGCAAGCGACAATTCAAACGCTCCGGCTGCAATACCCAAGGCTTGGGCGGCAATACCTATGCGACCTCCGCTCAGTGTTTTCATCGCGAACTTGAAGCCGAAACCGTCTTCCCCGATGCGATTTTCCTTGGGCACTTTCACGTCCTGGAACATCAACGTGTGTGTATCGCTTCCGCGAATACCCAACTTATTTTCCTTTGCTCCGATGATAAACCCGGGCATGCCGCGCTCCACAATCAAGCAGTTAATTCCTTTGTGTCCTTTGGCTGCATCGGTTTGCGCCATCACCAAATAGGTGCTTGCGCTGCTTCCGTTGGTAATCCAGTTCTTCGTTCCATTGAGCAAGTAATGATCGCCCATATCAATAGCTGTCGTGCGCTGTGATGTAGCATCGCTACCCGCCTCCGGCTCCGACAAACAAAATGCACCTATCTTCTCGCCCTTGGCCAATGGAACCAGGTATTTCTGCTTCTGTTCTTCCGAACCGAAAGACTCCAACCCCCACGTCACGAGCGAATTGTTTACGCTCATGCACACCGAGGTTGATGCGTCAATCTTAGAGATCTCTTCCATCGCGAGCACATAGCTCAGCGTGTCCATTCCACTTCCGCCGTATTCAGGACTTACCATCATTCCCATGAAACCCAACTCACCGAGTTGCTTTACTTCCTCTGCCGGGAATTTCTGGTGTTCATCGCGGTCAATTACGCCCGCTTTCAATACGTTCTGCGCAAATTCACGCGCCGCTTGTTGCACTGCTTTGTGCTCTTCTGATAATTCGAAATGCATTGTTCGAGATTTTAGGCCGCGAAGGTAATCATTTAGTGAATAGTCAAATGGTGAAATAGTGAAACAGTAGGGACGCACTGCTGTGCGTCCACACCGGCTATAATAGACTGCTGTGCGTCCACACCAACCATAATACACTGCTGTGCGCCCGCACCAATGAAATGCAGTCGCTATTCCGCGCGCAATGCACGCGCAGCAAATGGACGCGCAGAGGATGGACGCGCAGCAGATGGACGCGCAGCAGCGCGTCCCAAACGCAGAGTTGCACAGAAGTAACCCTGCAGCATTAGTCATTCGTCACTAGTCATTAGTCACTAGTCATTAGTCACTAAAAACACCGCCCCGGCCTGCAAAACGCAAACCGGGGCGGCAATAAAACAAACAAACTAACTAACTACAACTACTTCTTCATGAAGCTGCGGGTTACGCAGTCATTACCATT
>CALQJP020000134.1 GCA_943330925.2 Chryseobacterium gleum | reverse complement strand
TCTATTGCAACCTCTTCGATAAGCTCATTCTGAGTATCACCATCTGATTCATTGACCACGGATCCAGCCTTACTGGAGTAATACGAGTAAGGAACCGCCAATATTTGCGACACTCCAACTACCTGAGGCAAACTGCCGGGTTCACCTGCACTCACCTCCAGAAAATAGCTATCCGATTCCCATGCAATTTCACCGAGCGAATTGAACACCCCCTGGCCAGTTGGAACGCCCTCGCCAATGAGGGTGCTGAAAAGACCAAACTGGTCGGTTTGAACCAAATTGTGGTTTTCGGAATAAACAACCTCACCGTCAGTGGTCGATTTGTGAATGGTAAAATTGACGGAAACACTTTGGTCCACCAATTCATTGCCTTGCGCATCACGCACTACAGCCTGATAGGAGATTTTACCGGGGGCATTCTGCGCCTGGGCCAATGCCATACAACACAGCATCACTGCGGCTAAAACGAATTTCATCATTGTGGTCTCTCAGCTAAGTTACTTGACGCAAAATAGCTCAACCACACAACTAAAATTTGGAGACAAGCATCAACTATTAACGAACGATAGTGAACATCTGATCGACAAAAGAGCAAGACACAAGCTATCGCGCTAGCCACTGCGTGGCCACCTCTTCAAGCTCCGCATACCATGCTTCCCCAAAACGGCGAATCAGAGGTTCCTTCAAGAAACGATATACCGGCACCTTCAATGCACTTCCGCAAGCACAGGCCGGCTCACATACCTGCCATCGGTGATAATTAACCGCAACGTACTCCGTAAGTTGAGCCAATCGAACAGGATAGAGATGGCATGATATCGGTTTTTTCCAGTTCGTTGCGCCCGCATTGTATGCCTGTTCCAACGCACATTTTGCAATTCCCTTTTCATCGTAGGTAACGAATACACATGCTCCGTGCTTGCCAACAAGTGAGGTCACAAATTCACCATCCTCATCGACAACGTATGGACCATTGGCTTCCATCGCCTTCAAACCCTCACTTCGCATAAAGGGCTTCACGGCTTCCAGATTTTCCTCTATTTGAAGCAACTCGTCAGCTTCCAGTGGAGCACCACTTTCCCCTTCAATGCAACAAGCTCCTTTGCATGCGTTCAAGTCGCACACGAATTGTTGATCAAACAAATCCTCACTAACCAGGGTCTGACCGACAATAATCATGTTTCACTCGAATATGCTTGGATGGTTTTCTCGATGATCTGAACACATTCCATTAACTGTTCCTCTGTTATGACGAGAGGGGGAGCAAATCGAATGATGTTGCCGTGCGTTGGCTTAGCAAGCAAGCCGTTTTGCGCGAAGGCCAAACAAAGGTTCCATGCAGTTTTACTATCCGGCGTATCGTTCACCACGATTGCGTTGAGCAACCCTTTTCCGCGCACCAGTTTCACCAGGGGATTGGAAGCAATAACTCGGCGCATTTCGCTTCTAAATAGCTCACCCATACGTTGAGCATTTTCGGCCAATTTTTCATCTCGCACAACGCTCAGCGCGGCAACCGCCACTTTAGCTGCGAGCGGGTTGCCACCATAGGTACTTCCATGCTGACCCGGCTGAATGCACAGCATGATCTCGTCGGATGCAAGCACTGCACTGACGGGATATATTCCACCGCTGAGAGCCTTACCCAAAATGAGCATATCCGGCTTGAAGCCCTCATGGTCGCAGGCCAGCATGCGCCCGGTGCGCGCAATACCAGTTTGGATTTCATCGGCAATAAACAGAACATTGGCTTTCCTGCAGCGATCGAATGCGCCCTTCAGATATCCTTCATCGGGCACTACTACGCCGGCCTCACCTTGCATGGGTTCAATCAAAAATCCGGCAACATCGGGATCCGCCAAAGCAGCATCGAGTGCCGTCAAATCATTGTACGGAATGGTTACAAAGCCACCTCCAAACGGACCGAAATTACCTTTGGAATCCGGGTCAGTTGAAAACGAAACAATTGTTGTAGTGCGTCCGTGAAAATTATGCTCACAGACGATTATTTTCGCCCGGTTCTCTGCAACACCTTTCTTTTCATACGCCCACTTGCGGCAGATTTTAATGGCAGTCTCAACGCCTTCAGCACCCGTATTCATTGGCAGAATGCGGTCAAAGCCGAAAAACTCACAGATGAACTGTTCATAAGGGCCCAGCGAACTGTTATAAAAGGCACGGCTCGTTAGCGCCAGTTTGGACGCTTGATCGATTAATGCTTGGGTAATAACCGGGTGACAATGCCCTTGGTTTACGGCCGAATATGCCGACAAGAAATCGTAATATCTCTTACCATCGACATCCCATACATAGACACCTTCACCTCTGTCGAGAACGACAGGCAGCGGGTGGTAGTTGTGGGCACCGTATTTTTCTTCCAACTCCATAATGGAATGGGCGCGGGAAGTAGATTGAGACAAGGAGACCATACAGGTATTTTTCGCGAAGATACGATGCCATGTGGCGCACAAGCTGACTGAAAATGAATGGCGATTGAAGCATTCAATCCTCAAATGCTTTATTTTCGCGCCACACAACAAATTCTTAATACCAATGGCAGGAAAAGTAACTTTTACCATGATTAAGCCCGATGCAACAGCTGCGGGTCACACAGGAAAAATCATCGACAAAATTCTCGAAGCAGGCTTCTCAATTAAAGCAATGAAGTTGACTCAATTGAGCAAGGAAGAAGCCGGCAAATTTTACGAAGTTCACAAAGAGCGTCCATTTTACGGCGAGTTGGTTGAGTATATGACCAGTGGACCAATCGTTGCAGCTATTTTGGTTAAAGACAATGCAGTTGAAGATTTCCGCACATTGATTGGAGCTACAGACCCTCAGAAGGCAGCCGAAGGAACCATCCGCCGCATGTTTGCTACAAGCATTGCAGCCAACGCAGTTCACGGCAGCGACAGCGACGAAAACGCCCTCATTGAAGGAGCATTTTACTTCAGCACACGCGAGCACGCATAATTAAATTTCGAATAACTGTTTTTTTTCAATGAACAAGATAAAGGTAGCCAACCCCATCGTTGAGATGGATGGCGACGAAATGACCCGCATTATTTGGAAATTCATCAAAGACAAGTTGATTTTCCCCTACCTGGAACTGGATATCAAATATTTTGATTTGGGCATGGAAAACCGCGATGCAACCGATGATCGCGTTACGGTAGAAAGTGCTGAAGCAACGTTGAAATACAATGTGGCAGTGAAGTGCGCTACCATTACGCCCGACGAAGCACGCGTGAAGGAGTTCAACTTGAAGAAGATGTGGAGAAGCCCCAACGGCACCATTCGCAACATCGTAGGAGGAACTGTTTTCCGTGAACCCATTATTTGCAAGAACATCCCTAAACTGGTGCCTGGTTGGACCAAGCCCATCAACATCGGACGACATGCATTTGGTGATCAATACCGCGCAACAGATACTGTTATCAAAGGAAAAGGTAAACTCACCATGACATTCACGCCGGAAAACGGTGGCGAAACCAAATCATGGGAAATTTACAATTTCGAAGGCGATGGTGTTGCATTGAGCATGTACAATACCGATGAGAGTATTTACGGATTTGCGCGCAGCTGTTTCAACCAGGCAATCATGCGCAATTGGAACCTCTATTTCTCATCCAAAAACACCATTCTGAAGGCTTATGATGGCCGCTTCAAAGACATATTTGAAGAAGTATATCAAAACGAGTTCAAAGCAAAATTCTCTGAGCTCGGAATAAGCTATGAGCATCGTCTCATTGACGATATGGTAGCCTTCTGCTTGAAGAGCGATGGAGGTTTTGTGTGGGCTTGCAAAAATTACGACGGTGATGTGCAAAGTGATATAGTTGCTCAGGGTTTCGGTTCTTTAGGACTGATGACCTCCGCTCTTATCACCCCCGATGGTAAAACGATGGAGGCCGAAGCAGCACACGGCACAGTTACTCGTCACTACCGCCAACATCAGCAAGGCAAGAAAACATCGACCAATCCTATTGCTTCCATCTTTGCATGGACACAGGGATTGGCTCATCGTGCCAAGCTGGACGGCAATGCAGAGCTTGACAACTTCTCGAAAACGCTGGAGCAGGTTTGTGTTGACTTGGTTGAAGCCGGAAAAATGACGAAAGACCTTGCGGTTTGTATTCATGGCGACAAAACCAAAGAAGAGCATTACCTCTCAACTGAAGATTTCTTAGATGCAATCGATTCAGAGTTGCGTGTTCGAATGACAAAATAATACCTGGTAATAGGCCATAAAAAAACCCTCGCAATGCGAGGGTTTTTTATTTTAAAAGCAATCAGTATTACTTACCGTTCGCCATTTTTTCCATTTCCTTCTCGAAGGTATCCTTGAACTTTTCGTAGTTGTAGTCAGCCTTCAACTTCTCATTTTGAGAAAGACCTGAGTTGTATGCATCAGCAATTTTAGAACCGCTCAATTCGATGGCCACATAGCTTACGAATGTTCCATTTTCACGCTGTGTCAACTTCTCACAGATTTCGATTGCACCGCGCAATTCCTGATCTACTACTGTGCGAGCCATTTCCTGGAAAGTCTCGGTAACCTCTTCTTTGTTGTTGAATTCTGTTGAGTTTACGTAGTTGTCACCAACAATTTTCATAGTGCTGCTAATTGTTTTGGCCAACTCTGACTGAGCATTTGAACGAGCCTTCTTCTTTGCTGTCTCACGATCCATGCTCTCTCCTGTTGCAGTAGCACGAAATGCATCCTTGTTGCTTTGGTATTGCTCTCCGGTGCAGTATTCATTGATAAGCACTTCTCCGGTAGGCTTTGGAGTTTCTACTGCCTTCTTGTTTTTCTTGCAAGAAGTAGCCATCAAAGCCACAACAGCAACAAGCATAACGAGTGTAAAATGACGAGTTTTCATAGGAAATAAATTTATTTATTATTCGTGTTTGGTTTTGCTAAAGTAAAGTCTACAATCATGCCAAAGGCAGTTTCACATTACAAAATTGATTGGAGTAGTTTGGGAGTTATCTGTTGCTCCATCTTTTCCTTTCCTTTTTTATATGCTTCAATACCCGCCGCATCTCTATTTAATTGAAGTCCCTTTACTGAAGAGAGTGTTTCACTGAATGCAACATCGCCGTTCCTTCTATTTTTCACTACCAGATTTACTTCCAGAAAAGCAACTACAAAACCATTGGCTTGGCCACCCTCTTTCGTATTCGCTTCAATAGTCGCAACAAAATCTGCCTCAGCAGCAGTGCCTGCTATACGGAGCCCCTTCGACACAAGTGCACCCGATAGAGCTGTTTGCAACACCCTGCCGTTGGAAGGTGAACCAAAATTCAACTCCGATGAAGTAATATAAAAAGATGGAAGCATGGCCTCGATAGGCAACACCTTCTTCTCTGTTTTGAATGACTGAATAAAGCCATCTTGAACTTTCTGATCCAGGTCTTGAACTTTCAGTTTACTCAAATCAAGTTCAATTGTAACCGCACTTCCGGGTAGTGAGAAGTTAACCTCACTCACAGGCACCGCAGCGTGACCGACTTCTGTAGTAAGAACCTCAGCCTTGTGGGGACCCTGGTTTTTCTCATAGCTGTATTTTACTGTTAGACCCTTCACTGCCTGATTGCCGAGAAGCAGAGTGGCCAACACTTCCTGAGAAAACTGATTGTCCGAAGTAAGGACTACTTTACTCTTATCGACCTTTAGTTGCAAACTACCACACATTCGCTGCATGGCACTGAAAATCTCATTATCGAGATAAACCTTGCCGCTTGCAGACATGTATTCATTGCTTTCATTCCAATAATCCTTCAAGGCAAAAATGCCACGCATGTACAAATCGAAAGCCGCAGCAACGTTGGCATTTTGCTCCGCCGAAATTCCCTTTTGGTAAAAGTCATTGGACAGGTTTAGTGCCGCCGATTTCTTCGCCATTTTCTGCGCTTGGTATTGCCCCTTATCGAGACGATAAAAAACCCAGAACTCATTTTTATTCTCCCAACTTCCTGCTATCTCATACTCCTCAATTCTAGCATCGGTTGACGTGGATACATTTGAAATAAATTCCTCACTGAAGCTTTTATTTACCTCCAACGAATTCAGGAACGTTTGTCCCTGCACACGCACGCTAATTTCTGAAGCGAGATCATTGAGCGCATTCTTCTTTGCTATGGTCTGGTAGTCGTAGGGTTGACTGAACTTACTGCAAGAGCCAATACCAATGTAATGGCTTGCAGAATGTGGGCGATTGCCCACCCATTCAGGTGGAGGGGTTTCTGCAGTTGACTGGCTGCCTGCAGCAACGGTATCCTTATTACCCTTGCAGGCTGCGAATAAAGCAACTATCAGAAACATTAAAAACCCACGTAATTTCATTTTACAATCTCCTTTACTACTTTATCTATTGCACCAGACATTTGAGTTGAAAGCTGCCCGAATAATGCGTTTGACAATTCACCCGATGACTTTACATCTTGACGAGCGCTCATCATTGCCAATAATGCACGACGATCATTTTGATTCATGTTGGGGCCACCCTGCCCAGCAGGCCAAAGTGTATTCACATCACCATCAAAACGCCCATAAATAACCTCATCATTGAGCGTCTTTTCAATAATCTCAGTGGCCATTATTTCACCCGTCTTAATGTTCGTCAACTTGTACTGAAAAGAAACTGTGCAGGCATTTGAATTGTAATACTCCGTGTAGCTGCAAGGACGATACAAGGTTTGCATGTAATACTTACCGTCGGTTCGGTTCAGCACTCGCTCTTGATAAGTGGTATATCCCTCTCGCTGTTTGCTTCGTAAGGTGCCCTTCTTTTCTGAATAG
>CALQJP020000133.1 GCA_943330925.2 Chryseobacterium gleum | reverse complement strand
TCTTTCGCTTCTTTGATGCTTTCTTCGAGCTTGTCTTTAATGTCTTCGTTTTTCTGCTCAATATTTTCTTCCAATTCTTCTTCGCTTGGCACCGTGTATTCGCGCTCGCCCGTAGTGGCCGATTTAGAGCCGCGGAAACCATCGTTATCCCAAACCTCGAAGTAATACGTGAACACGTCGCCCGGAGAAATGCCAAGCTGTCCCAAATCCCATGAATGGAAGAAAATATCGCCTGTTGCATCTTGGTTGATGGGAAGGTCAATGGTGTGCATCTGGTCGTCGATTGCGGCACCATCGCGCTTGCTTAGGCGATAATTAAAGGTAAGGCGACGAAAGCCATAGTCGTCTTTCACTTCTCCCGTGAAATACACCCATTTGAAGGAGGCGCTGTCTTTTTCCTCTTGCATGGAAATGGATGGGTGCAAGTCTGGTACAACTTGAATTCGATAATTCAGGCTATCGCCGAATGGAATGTAGCGGTTGGAGGTTTGTATCGAGTAGCCGGTGGACTGAACGGCGGTTTGGCTAAAGTTTGCCCGATCGCTACCCGTTGGCAATGTGTATGCGCTGTCTCCAAATTGTATGAGCAGCGATTCGTTGTTTTGGGTATTGAAATTCCATTGTATTTGTGTGCCTTCGGGCACAACGATGTCGCCGGTATTTTGAATGCTTTCCTGACCGCGCTTGAGGTATGAGGGAAAGTTGAGCGTGATACCGAAGTCAATCAGGCGTGGTGAAGGAATTACTTTCAATTCGTATTGATCGGAGAAAAATCCATTCGCGCTGAAAGCGAAAGAGAGGTCTTCCCGAACGTTTTTGAATGTATGAGAGAAGGTGATGGTGTTTTGTTTCTCGAGCAGAAACTGCTGTGAACCCATTACCACGTATACTTTGTCAGGGATTTCGTTTCCGCTTAATTCAATATTTACAGTATAGTCTCTATTCTCGGGAGTGGTCAGGTTATCGTTTGTTACCGTTATTGTGAAAGGCGCTTCTTCAGCGATGATCTGTCCGTGTTTGATAAGTCGCTCAGTTGGTTTGGTGAGAATGCTTGGAGCGGCGAAAAGAAGAATGAGCACGATGCTTACCGGTGGCAACACCCATTTCAGGTATTTGCGGTTTTCACGAAAATCGATTGCGCTTGAGAATGGTACCGGTCGAAGCTCACTGATTTTTTGTGCAATGCTGGCCTCGAGCAGTGAGTTGTCGCCATCACCGGCCATCGTTTTCAATTGCAATGTATTGAGCAATTTATCCTGCACGTGCGGAAAGTGCTTTCCAATAATTTGAGCAGCCTGTTCGTGTGAAATGATTTTGCCTAAACGGAAAAGCTTGGAAAGCGGGAGCAAAAAGAATTTTCCAATAACAAAAAGAACCCCACTCACAAACGTCCAAAAAAGAAACGTACGCATGGCGATGCTGAATCGTCCGAAATATTCAGCCAGCGTTATCACCAAATACGTAAAGAAAATAATTGCCAGGCAATAGAGAGCCCCGCGAATCATTTGGTTTTTGTAGTACTTGCGAATGAATACATCCAGCTTTAGAAGTAACTGATTGTATTCACCGGTTGAGTTTTTCATAGTTGAAACACGCGCTAAATGCGCCACGCATCAAAAATAAGCGAATGCCTGTTAGATAGTGTGCGACAAGAGTGGATTCGGGAAAATTAACGAACTGCTATTTGAACTCTGAATAGTTCCAAACTCCTATCATCTGTTCGCGAATGAATTTGCGCGCTAAATCATAAACATCGGTCTGAGTTGTATACCACACAGTTTTATTCGCTGTGGTTTCGGCCTTGAGTTTTCCTAGTTTGACGATTTCAATACCATGAACCGGAGCCTCTGTTCGTTCCAGCAAGTCGATATAATCGAGTGATTCTTGCTTATCGCGATAAACGCTTCCGTCACGGTCGATTCGGGCTTTTCTCATTTCTTGATGAATCGCAAATTGCTGGTAGGAGTGGAAAATAAGTAGACGCCCTCCGAGAGGTTTTCGATATTCACACAGAATGAAGCAGCAGAAGATTTTCCCCCGAATATCAACTTGCCGAACGCGTCGGTTATTCGCCAATCACCTGGTTTTTGCGTGTGAATGTTCAACACGTTTGTTGCCGGATTTGGAAACAGCTGGACACTGTTTTGCGCAATCTGCTCTATCGCGCTAACCAATATGTAAACACTGCTTTGGATGTCGCAACCAAAGTCGGTGGTTACTTGCACTGCATAATTGCCCGGCTCATTGGTCATCAGATATGAATTGGTGGCGCCATCGATGGCAAGCCCATTGAAAAACCATTGATAGCTTGAGAACTCATCGGGTACCGAAAGTTCTCCGGCTAGTTCAATAAACTCAATATTCAATGGCGCGCAATAAACCACTTCGTTTGTTGAGGCGGTGCACCCGTACTGGTTGGTCAGCTCAGCGCTATATGCGCCGCTTGTTGTGAGTTCAACAACCGATCCTGTCAGGTTATCGGCGGGCATGCTGTTTTGAAGCCAGAAAACAGTGGAGGGGTTTGGTTCTGCAAGGGTGGCTACATTGTTTTCCAGCGACAGTAAATTATTGGGAAGAGGAAACACGGTTATTAAGGCTGTATCGGCGAGTTCGGTGGTGACTGACAAGCCAATGTTGTAAGTGCCTACCGTGCCGTTTCCAACATCAAAGAATTGTTGACCTACCGTCATATTGACGTTGGTCACTCCCAGGTCGTCGTCTTGAGAGAAGTCGTCGTCGTCAAAAAAGCGAATGGAGTAGGGGGGCTCGCTAAGTGCAATAGGCGTAAGGCTCCAGGAGGTGTTGGTTGTGTTGTCGTTTGTGGCAGAGGTAAAAACAACTACTCCCGCCCCATTCATGAGTTGGAAGTATGGGTCGGCATCACTAAAAGCATCATCAATATCGCCCGACCAGTTGTCGTTGAGGTTTGAAACGCTCACCTGTTCGAGGCTCATGTTTGCAATGGTGGTTGTAAGTGAAGCGCTGTAGTTGCCGGGCGCTGCATAACTTATGATGCCAGGGCTTGAAAGCGAAGACGTTTGCCCGTTTCCAAAGTCCCATGTGTGCGTTGTAATGGCTGGTGCGGGGGCAGAAAATGACGCATTAAAGACCACGTTCACGGAGCCGCAACCGGCGTTTTGATCGTAGCTGAATGACCCTGTCTGGCCCTCTGCCGCTATGACGGTTATTGATGTTGAAAAAGATTGCTGCAAACTTGTTTCAAACCCGAGGGCAATCAACTGAACGTCTGCGTTAATAACAACCTGGTATACTCCGGGAATAATTGGTGTGCCGCAGATAGTGGCGCAACCGAAGTTTTCTCCTGCCGATGGGAGAAATACATTGTCGTTGTCATTGAATGAAAACTCCAGGCCGTAAGGCAGTCCTGAAATGGAAGTAATTGCAACCTCAACCAGCGTTGCATTTACACCGGAAGACGGGTCGTTAACCTGAGCCGGCAAATAGAAAGTGATGTTTTCTGAGTAGTACGCGTTAACGATAGCATCGGGTGGTGTGAGAGGGCACATCATCGGAAACCCGTCGGTGCTTATGCAGGAGGAGTCGGGGGTGCATGTTTCGCATTGCGCTTTCAACAAAGCCGGATGCAGCATGAATACAATTGCAAAAACGACAAAAAGAATGTTGTTTGATGTGCTAAGCGCAGGGCGCTTGTGCCGGCCTATGGTGGATGATCGCATGGTTGATTTTGGGTCGAATATAATTCCAATAACTTATTCCAATAGGGAATAGGAATGCGCGGCAGAGTGCTATTACTTTCGCTTCATGAACACCATACGCCAACATTTTGAGCAAGCCCACCGCTTGTTGGAGCAAGTGATGAACGACGATGCTTTTTTACAATCGGTACACGATGCCGGCGAAGCAATGAGCGCGTCCATTACAAATGGCGGAAAAATTATCTCCTGTGGCAACGGAGGCAGTATGTGCGATGCCATGCATTTTGCAGAAGAGCTTACGGGTCGTTATCGCGACAATCGAGCGCCCATTGCTGCAATCAGTATTAGTGATGTTTCACACATGAGTTGTGTGGGCAACGACTATGGATATCAGCATGTGTTTTCCCGATATGTTGAAGGGGTTGGGCGCAAGGGCGATGTGTTGCTTGCGATTTCAACGAGCGGCAATTCGGGAAATGTAATTGAGGCAGCGAAAACCGCACAATCTATGGGCATTCTTGTGGTAGCGTTAACGGGCAAGGATGGTGGTGTGTTGGCGTCTTGTTGTGATGTTGAAGTGCGAGTGCCGTGGATGGAGTATGCCGATCGGGTTCAGGAGGTACACATCAAAGTCATTCATGCGCTGATCGATTACATCGAACGACATCGGGTCGTTTAGAGTCGAGCATTTCGGCGTGATTCGATAATCATTTTACATACTTAAATTCTCAGGCTATGCTCATTAAAACGTATGGCAGTGCTGTGTTTGGAGTAAACGCAGCTACCATTACCATTGAAGTAAACGTGGACAGGGGAGCGCAACTGGCTATTGTTGGCTTGCCCGACTCTGCAATTAAAGAAGCTCAGCAACGCATACGTGCAGCGTTGAGCAATAGCGGGTACGACTTGCCCGTGCGCAACATTACCATCAACATGGCGCCTGCCGACTTGCGCAAGGAGGGCACGGCCTACGACTTGCCTTTGGCGGTTGGTTTGCTTGCCGCCACAGAAGCTTTTTCATCCGAGCGACTCGAGCACTATATCATGATGGGAGAGTTGAGCCTTGATGGGAGTTTACGACCCATTCGCGGGTCGCTTCCAATAGCCATTCAAGCGCAGAAGGAGGGTTTCAAGGGAATTATTCTGCCCACCGTGAATGCGGAAGAAGCCGGCATTGTGGAAGGCTTTGAAGTGTATGGGGTAAATCACATTGGAGAGGTCATTGGTTTTTTTACAGAGAAAACTGCGCTGCAGCGAGTAGTAGTGGATGCGCGACAAGAGTTTTCGAAGCAGCAACTGATAAGCAGTGTTGATTTTTTGGACGTGAAGGGCCAAGAGAATATCAAGCGAGCATTTGAAATAGCAGCTGCCGGAGGGCACAATGTGATACTCATAGGCCCACCGGGTGCGGGGAAGACCATGTTGGCGAAAAGGCTATCCACCGTGTTGCCCCCTTTGTCGTTGGAGGAAGCATTGGAAACCACGAAAATTCACAGTGTGGCCGGCAGGTTGAAACAGAGCGGAGGATTGATTCAGCAACGACCTTTTCGCGCACCGCACCACACCATTAGCGATGTGGCATTGGTGGGTGGAGGCAGTTTCCCCCAGCCGGGCGAAATCTCATTGGCACACAACGGCGTGTTGTTTTTAGATGAATTACCCGAGTTTAAACGCACGGTGTTGGAGGTGATGCGTCAGCCCCTGGAAGATCGAAACATTACTATTTCTCGAAGCAAGTTTTCGATTGAGTATCCCGCGAGTTTCATGCTGGTGGCAAGCATGAACCCGTGTCCGTGTGGCTATTACAATCATCCGGATAAAGATTGTGTGTGTGGTCCTGGAGTGGTGCAGAAATATTTGAATAAAGTGAGTGGACCTTTGCTCGACAGGATAGACATACACATTGAAGTAACGCCGGTTAGCTTCAACGAACTGAGCGGCAGACCCGGAGGCGATTCGAGTGAGCGCATTCGCGAGCGTGTAATAACCGCACGCAAACTGCAGCAATTGAGGTTTCACGAAAAACCGGGCATGAATTGCAACGCACAAATGGACAGCAAGTTGCTCAAGGAACACTGTGTGATTGATGAGTCCGGCAAGCGCTTATTGGCAACGGCTATGGAGCGATTGAAGTTGAGTGCACGTGCTTACGACCGGATATTGAAGGTGGCCAGAACCATTGCGGATTTATCGGCCAGCGAACGCATCGAGAGCCAGCATTTAGCTGAGGCTATCCAGTATCGGAGTTTGGATAGGGAGAATTGGGCGGGGTAAAAAAAGGGCCGTCTACCATAGACGGCCCTTGTTTTATAGCGAATGAACGATTACTTCTTAGAGAGGTAAGTCATTACTTCGTTGTAGTTCTTGATTTGACCGTTGCTGTTCAACACCTCGTAGTCACGAGCTGTCATGGTAACAACACGAGCGTTAACGTCAACTGTTGGTGCGCCATTTACAGCGTCGAAACCAACGATACCTGTTTCGCTTGTGCCATCGCCATCGGTATCAACAAAGCTGTAACCGAAGCCGGTGATAACGTGCCACTGTGATGGAATCGCATTCCAGTAACCGAAGTCATCCTGGATGTAAGGGACTGCCATACCTTCTTCGTAGATATCAGCGTTGATGAAGTCAACAGGGTACTCAACATACGTACCTCCAGCCCAGTCAGCAGCTACGATGGTAACAGCGTTAACAGTGAATGATGCATCGTCACCGGCAGGACCTGCAGGGCCTGTAGCACCCTTAGGGCCTTCAGCACCCTCTTTAGAACATGATGTGAAAGTGAGTACCGCAGCACTCAACAAAAAGAAAGCTACTTTTTTCATTGAAATTGTGATTTAAGTTTGAACAAAAATATCGGAGATACTGAGGTTTCGGTAAGCGATTTTTGAACTAATCAACAAACAAAGGGGAACAAATAATGGCACTTATTAAATCGGTAAGAGGGATTGAGCCGCGCATGGGCAACGATTGCTACCTGGCGGAAACAGCGACTTTATTGGGTGATGTAGTGATGGGCGATGAGTGCAGCGTTTGGTTTAATGCAGTGGTTCGCGGCGACGTGAATAGCATTGTAATGGGCAACCGAGTGAATGTGCAAGACGGCGCAGTAATTCACTGCACGTATCAAAAGGCAGCCACTACCATTGGGAATAATGTTTCCATTGGGCACAATGCACTC